>JANOED010000001.1:0-2084 GCA_031413035.1 Leifsonia sp.
TGCGTTGTCGACGGAGACCGTGTCATCCACCGGCGAATGGATCACGAGTAGGGCCGCACCGAGGTTTGCGATGCGCTCTTTCTGCGGCTGCATCTCGAGGTCGCGCAAGAACTGCAGTTGGATGCGGAACGGCCGACCCCCGAGGTCGAGCTCGGCAACGCCATCTCGCTCGATCGCGGTCAGGTCGTCGCCGAGGAGATGCACGACGTGTTGGGGGTCAGCAGGCGCCCCGATCGTGACGACGGCTGCGGTCTCGGCGATCTGGCCCGCGGCGGCCAGAACGGCCGCACCACCCAGCGAGTGCCCGATAAGGATGCTCGGGGCGCGGTAGCTCGCGCGCAAGAAGTCGGCTGCCCGAACGATGTCTCCAACGTTCGACGAGAAGTTAGTGTTGGCGAAATCCCCACCCGACTGCCCTAGTCCGGTGAAGTCGAAGCGCAGCACGGCTATGCCGTCGTCGGTGAGGGCGCGGGCGATGCGGCTTGCCGCGACCGCATCCTTACTGCACGTGAAGCAGTGCGCGAACAGAGCGTAGGCCCGAACCGCGCCCTCCGGCAGCTCGAGGCGCGCGGCGAGAAGCTCGCCTTGCGAGCCGGCAAACTCCACTTTCTCTGTCGGTGTAGGCATGCCGCTACCGGTACTCGGGGTTGAAGCCGAAACGCTCGCCCGAGTTCCACTCCTTGCGCAGGTTGCCGTAGGCGGGGATGCCGCCGGCGTCCTTGAGGATGCGGGCCAGATGCAGCAGGTTCCAGGTCATGAACGTGGTGTTGCGGTTGGTGAAGTCGTTCTCGGGCCCTCCGGATCCCTCGTCGAGGTAGCTGGGACCGGGTCCGACCTCGCCGATCCACCCTGCATCCGCGGCGGGTGGGATCGTGTAGCCGATGTGCTGAAGGCTGTAGAGGGTCGACATCGCGGCGTGCTTTACGCCGTCTTCGTTGCCGGTGATTAAGGCGCCCGCGACCTTGCCGTAGAAGATGTATTGCCCCTTCTCGTTGAAGAAGCCGCTCATCGCGTACAGCCGCTCAATCAACTGACGGGTGACGGAGGCGTTGTCGCCCAGCCAGAGTGGGCCTCCCACCACGAGAATGTCGGCAGCCTCCACCAGCGGCCACACCGTCTCGGGCCAGCCGTCGGTCGCCCAGCCGTGCTCGCGCATGTCGGGATAGACGCCGGTCGCGACATCGTGGTCGATGAGCCGCACCGTGTCGACCTGCACTCCCTGATCGCGCATCAGCGCGATACTGCGATCCATGAGCCCTTGCGTGTGCGAGAGCTCGGGGCTGCGCTTGAGGGTGCAGTTGATGTAGACGGCCTTGATGTCGCTGTAGTTGGTGGTGCTATCCATTCGTTGCCTCCGGTGCTGTCGTAGATGTCGGAAAAATTAGGTCAGGCGCGAGGCACGAGCTCGCCGTCGATGTAGGTGTCGACCTTCTCGTTGTAGAACGCAATCAGGCCGGCGATCGGTACCACCTGCCGGGTGGGAAATATATACGACCACGCCAGATCAGGATGCACTGTGCCCCCGATCGAGACCGACCAATAGTCGCCCGTCGTGCCCTTGTATGGGCACTCCGAGACCGTGTCAGTGTGCACCAGGTGCTCGAAATTCACGTCAGTGCGGTTGAGGTAGTAGCGGGTCGGCAGCCCGGTCTCAAAGACCATCACCGGCGACGACGACTCGGCGAGCACGACCCCGTCGAGCTCGATGCGCACCGTGCGGGTCGAGCGCAGGGCATCCACCCGGGTGTAGGGGTTGCGGGGATGCACGAAGACCTGCTCGTCCTCTTCGAACCACTCGTCAAGGGCCTCCCACTCGAACTTCACCATGCCCGCCAGGCCCTCGAGCGAGTCGTCGGTGTACATCTTCGCGGCCTTCGGCACCTCGCGCTCGCCAACCTTGAGGCCGTAGCGCATGTAGGTGCCGAGCGCCTGATTCTTCTCGTACATCTCGTCGACCAGAAGGTCGTCATTCACGTCGTCGATCGGAATGTAGTAGTACGGATAGTGCGGCTTCTCCCACACGTACAGGGCCTGGGTGGTGTCAAACATGACCTCGCCGGCGAAGTATCCGCGCACCCGCCGCG
>JANOED010000002.1:0-3255 GCA_031413035.1 Leifsonia sp.
ACCCTCATGGCCGTCTCGGTGATCGTTCTGATCTCGCTGAAGGATCGCTGGGTTCCGGGGCTGGCAGCGTGACTCTCGCAGCGCACCTGCGGGTGACCCGCGGCAGTTTCACGCTCGACCTCGACCTCGACGTGGTGCCGGGTCGAACTCTCGCGCTGGTGGGCCCCAACGGCGCCGGCAAGTCGACGGCCCTCGGGGCGATCGCCGGCCTCGTACTGAACGACGGAACCGTGCGAGTCGGCGATCGAGTTCTCGACGGGCTACCGGTCGAGCAGCGCCGCGTCGGGTACGTGTTCCAGGACTACCTGCTGTTCCCGCATCTGAGCGTGCTCGAGAACGTCGCGTTCGGGCCGCGAGCCGTGGGTGCAGGGCGGCGGGCTGCTCGAGCCGCGGTATCCGTCTGGCTCGACCGCCTCGACCTCGCGCCACTGGCGGCTCGGAGGCCCTCCCAGCTCTCCGGGGGGCAGGCGCAGCGAGTCGCCCTGGCTCGCGCGCTGGCGACCGACCCCGACGTGCTGCTGCTCGACGAGCCGCTCGGCGCTCTCGACGTCGAAGTGCGGGCCGAGGTGCGGGCCGAGCTCGCTGCCTACCTCGCCGCGTACGCCCGACTGACGATCGTGGTCACCCACAGCCTCGCGGATGTCACGGCTCTCGCCCACGACGTGATCGTGCTCGAGGCGGGCCGGGCCACCCAGCGCGGCACTCTGGCTGACCTGTCGAGGCGCCCCGCGACCGCGTACGTGGAACGGTTGCTCGCCGCCCGGTAGTCACGATATGATGACTTTGTGAAATCATCCATCGGTGCGCCACTCTACGAGGTCAAAGCGAACCTGTTCAAGGGCCTGTCGCACCCCGTGCGGGTGCGAGTGCTGGAGGTGCTGGCTGCGACCCCGAGTGTCCCGGTGAGTGACCTGCTGGCAGACACCGGACTCGAGGCTTCCCACCTCTCGCAACACCTCGCGGTGCTGCGCAAGCACAATCTGGTGACTGCAGAACGGCGCGCCAGTCAGGTCTACTACCGGCTCGCCTACCCCGAGGTCGCGGATCTCTTAACCGTTGCCCGCGGGTTGCTCGTGCAGATTCTTGACACGACCCAGCGCCAGTTGCACGACGCCACGTCCGGCCGCTCCGCCCTCCCGCAACCATGAGCGCCCTCAGCTACATCGCCGGACTGCTGCCCAGCGTGAATGACTACCGCATGGTCGGGCGCACCTGGCGTGGCGACCTACTTGCCGGCCTTACCGTCGGCATCGTGGCCCTGCCGCTCGCCCTCGCTTTCGGAGTCAGTTCGGGGGTCGGAGCGGCGAGCGGTCTCATCACCGCCATCGTTGCGGGTGTTGTCGCCGCCGTGTTCGGCGGATCGAACATTCAGGTGTCTGGCCCCACGGGCGCGATGGTCGTCGTGCTCGCACCCATCGTCGCAACCCAAGGCGCCGCGGTGGTACCGCTCGTCACCCTGATGGCGGGCGTCATCGTCGTGGTCGCCGGGCTTGCACGGCTCGGGCGAGTCGTCTCGTTCATCCCCTGGCCGGTGATCGAGGGGTTCACCCTCGGTATTGCGATCATCATCTTCCTTCAGCAGGTACCGGCGGCGTTCGGCGCCGTTCCCGGTGCGAGCACCAGTGCGGTCCTCGCTGCGTTCGGTTCCCTGCAAGCAATCGACTGGGGAACCGCCGTCTGGTCGCTCGCGGCCGTCGCGGTGGTGGCCGTGATCATGGTTGTGTCGCCGCGCATCCACCGGCAGATTCCGGGCTCGCTGCTGGCGATAGTCGTCGTCTCGGTCATCGCTACCGTCGCCGGGCTTCCCCTCGATCGAATCGGCGCGCTGCCCTCATCGTTGCCGGCGCCCGGTCTGCCGTTTCTTGACGCCGCTCTCGTCGGCTCGCTCGTGGCACCTGCGGCGACCATCGCCGCGCTCGCAGCAATCGAGTCGCTGTTGTCGGCCCGGGTCGGCGCATCGCTCGCCGACAGCGGACCATATGACCCGGATCGAGAACTCCTCGGGCAGGGACTGGCATCGCTCGCGAGTGGCCTGTTCGGCGGGATGCCAGCCACCGGGGCCATCGCCCGCACCGCAGTCAATGTGCGCTCGGGTGGGCGCAGCAGACTCGCCGCGATCGTACACTCGGTGGTATTGCTGGCCGTCGTCTTGGTCGCGGCCGGGATCGTCTCGCAGATTCCGCTCGCCGCTCTGTCCGGGGTACTGATGGTCACCGCCGTGCGGATGGTTTCCGCCACGACCGTGCGCAGTGTGGTGCGGTCGTCGAGGTCAGACGCGGCGGTCTTCATCCTCACAGCGATCGTCACCGTGAGCGTTGATCTCATCATTGCGGTCGGCATCGGAATCGCCGCAGCTGCGTTCTTCGCACTGCGCGCTCTTGCCCGGTCGGGCGGTGTGCACCGCGAGGAGCTTCCCGGCCCGGCCCAGCCCGGCGATGAACGCATCGCTCTGTTCCGGCTCGACGGGGCGCTGTTCTTCGGTGCTGCCGATCGCATGCTCGACCGGGTCGGCGAGATCACAGGAGTCTCGGTCGTCATCATCCGGATGTCGCAACTCCAAGTGCTCGACGCGACGGGTGCCCGCGTGGTGACCGAGATGATCCACGGTCTCGAGCGGCGCGGCATCACGGTATTGGTCAAGGGCATCCAGCCCGAGCACCTCGCGCTCGCGACACGCGTGGGCATCATTCAGTCACTGCGAGACGAGCGCCACCTCTTCACCGAGCTCGCACCAGCTGTGGAACACGCACGGAGCCACGTTTCTCGAAGCGCGTCAGGGCTCGTCTGAGCTCGCGCTAGCTCGGAGCTAGCATCAGTCGCGCGCGTACGCTGGAACAATGCTCCACCGAACCGCAACCCTCGCCGATGTCGATGCCGTGACCCGCACGATCGCGCTCGCATTTGCGGACGACCCGGTCTGGGGCCCCACGCTGGCCAGACCCGATGGCGCTACCGACCATCTCGAGCCGTTCTGGCGGCTGTGGGTCGAGGGGGCGCTGCGCTACTCGACAGTGTTTCTGACCGATGGGGCTGATGGTACTGCGGCGGCGGTCGCGGTATGGCTCCCGCCGGACGGCACCGAGATGTCGGCAGAGCAGCTGGTCGCGCTGTCGAATCTCGTTGTAGCTGCGCTTCCACCCGAGTCGGTTGCCGCCATGGAGGAGATGGGTCAGCGATTCGATGCCCATCGGCCGACCGAGCCGCACATGTACCTGAACTTCTTGGCGACGCATCCCGATCATCGGGGTCACGGTC
>JANOED010000003.1:0-6783 GCA_031413035.1 Leifsonia sp.
ATGATCGTCTGCATCTCGGTGACGCTCGCGGTAGCGCGCGGTTCATACGTCGGAGCTTGGATGCCCAGCGCCGAGTACCCCGCGGTGAACTCCAGCTCGTACCGATACGCGTGCGCCCACCACGAGACGGTGGCTGAGCCCGTCGAAGCCTCGCCAGCCGCCGCAAGGATCTTGTCGTCAATGTCGGTCACGTTGCGCACGAGGGTCACGTCGTAACCCCGGTAGTTGAACCAGCGCCGCCACAGGTCGTAGACCAACGCCGACCGCAGGTGCCCAATGTGTGGGCTCGACTGCACGGTGGGTCCGCACACGTACATGCCGACCTTGCCGGTTTCGAGCGGCACGAAGTCGACGAGGGACTGAGCCCGTGAGTCGTAGAGGCGCACTGTCACTGTGGAAGTTTACCGGCGCGCGGCTCGCAGCGCCGGTAAACTGACGTGACTGAGTCTCACCTACCGACGGGAGTCCCATGCCGATGTCGCAATCGAAGCGGTGGATCGCTCTGGGCGCCCCAGCGCTGATCGCTGCTCTCGCCGTTACCGGCTGCGCTGGGCCTGCTGGACCAGAAGGGCCCGCTGGCCCCGCCGGACCGCAGGGAGAAACCGGGCCAGCGGGCCCACCCGGCGATCAAGGCTCAGACGGAACATCGGGATCAACTGGTGCAACCGGGCGCCAAGGATCTGCGGGCGCGACCGGGTCGACCGGCACCGGCGGAGTCGGAGCAAGCGCCCCGACAACTTTTGCCAACACGAGCACGACCAACCCATTCACCGATCCGATCGAACTCGGCGAAGGCACCTGGCTGATCTTTGCAAGCACCACCCTCGAATGGCCGCTCGCCGGCCCCAATACGGGTGTCTCCGATTGCTGGATTGACGACAGTTCCACTACAGGCACCCAACGCGACATCGCCATCGTGTCGTCTAGACTCCCGTTCGCGGGAGCTATCGAGTCGTTCTCAGTTGAGCAAGTCTTCGAAGTCACCGCGGGAAACACGACGTTCATCGCCGCATCATGCTCACCGGGCACATCGTTCGCCCTGACTAAGTCGATCACGGTCGCGGCGACCGAGATCCCCTAGCGAGAGCTAGCGCCCGAACACCAGCGCGTTCGCGATCACCGCGACACCCTCGCCGCGACCGGTGAAGCCGAGTCCATCGGATGTCGTGGCCGAGACGCTCACGGGAGCGCCGACCAGCGCAGACAAGTGGCCTTCGAGCTCGCTGCGGCGGGAGCCCAGCCTGGGCGTAGTCGCGATGAGTTGCACCGCGACATTGCCGATCGTGTAGCCCGAACCCGTGACGAGTGCGACGGTCTCGGTGATGAACACGTCGCCGTGCGCTCCGGCGAAGCGCGGGTCATCCGTTCCGAAACGCGACCCGATGTCGCCCAGGCCCGCCGCCGACAGCAGTGCGTCGCAGATCGCGTGGCACATGGCGTCGCCATCGGAGTGCCCAGACAGCCCGACCTCGTCGGGCCAGTAGAGACCGCCCAGCCAGAGCGGCTCGGCCGCATCATAGGCGTGCACGTCGACGCCGATCCCGGTGCGGGTTGACGACCGCCGCTGATCGAGCGACCCCCGCTGATCGAGCGACCCCTGCTGATCGAGCTTGTCGAGATCCGGCACAGCAGCCTCCAATTCGGCGCGGGCGAGATCCGCGGGGGTGGTGATCTTGTGCGCGCGTGAATCCCCCGCGACCGAGGTGACGGTGCCGCCGGCGGCAGCGAACACGGCGGCGTCGTCGGTGTACTCCTCGCGGGCGGTGCGGTACGCGGCATCCAGAGCATCGCGCGGAAAGCCCTGCGGGGTCTGCACCTGCACGAGCGCGCTGCGATCGATCGTCTCGAGCACGGTCTCGCCGTCGACTCGCTTGATCGTGTCGGCAACCGGCAGCACGGGTATCACCCCGTGCTGGCTCGACTCGACCTCCGCGATCACCCGCTCGAACACCTCGGTCGGCGTGAACGCGCGAGCGGCGTCATGAACCAGAACCGTGTGGATGCCCGCCGCAACAACCCCGAGCCCCGCCGCAACTGAGGCCTGCCGGGTGTCGCCCCCGGTCACAACTACGGCGTCGGGCGCGAGTGACTCCGCCTCGCTCACGTGCGACGCGGGTGCGACGATCACGAGCTGAGTACCGGGCGGGACGGATTCGATCGCGTGGGCGAGAAGGGCACGGCCCGCGACATCCACGAAGGCTTTGGGCACTCCGGCGCCGAGTCGGGTGCCGGAGCCGGCCGCGACGATGATGACCGCTACCGTCGTGGTCATTTCGAGAGCCTCAATGACCGATTCCGCCTCAATGACCGGTTCGGCTTCAATGACCGGAGAGGGCTAGGAGGCCAGAACCTCGTCGAGAACGCTCGAGGCCTTCTCTTCGTCGGTCTTCTCGGCGAGTGCGAGCTCGGAGATCAGAATCTGGCGGGCCTTCGCGAGCATGCGCTTCTCGCCGGCCGAGAGTCCGCGGTCCTGATCGCGGCGCCACAGGTCGCGCACAACTTCGGAGACCTTGATCACGTCACCGGATGCGAGCTTCTCGAGGTTGGCCTTGTAGCGGCGGCTCCAGTTGGTGGGCTCCTCGGTGAACGGGGCGCGCAGTACCTCGAACACCTTGTCGAGGCCCTCGCGGCCGATCACGTCGCGAACGCCGACGAGGTCGACGTTCTCTGCGGGAACCTCGATGGTCAGGTCGCCCTGCGTCACGTTCAGTTTGAGGTAGAGCTTCTCCTCGCCGCGGACGGTGCGCTTCTTCACCTCGGTAATGGTTGCAGCGCCGTGGTGGGGATAAACGACAGTCTCGCCGACCTCAAACAACATGTGGGGGACCCTTTCGAAGACGCCTAGTTTACCACGGGGTTCTGACGCCCAGCCGCCGCGCTCTGCGCTCCCATGCCTCGGTCGGTATGCTTGGGGGCGTGATACGACGCACTCCTCTTGCCCGCGCTGTGGCATCCCTCGTTCTCGCTTCTGGTTTGCTGCTGGGCACCGCTGGATGCGTATTCATCACCCCAACCGCGACCCTCGATCAGTACGACCCGAGTGACGGAATCAGCGGTGACGTCGGCACCCTCAGCCTGCGGAACGTTCTCGCGATCAGCAACGAGGATGGCAGTGCCGCGAGCCTGTTGCTGGCAGTGGTCAACAACGGTACGAACCGACAACTGCTGAACGTTCAGTACGAGTCGGGCGGCGCGCCCACAACTCTCTCCGTCGTCATCGACCCCCGCCAGACGACCCTGTTCGGCAACACCGTAGAGAACGAGCAGATCATCCTGCTCGACACGGGCGTCGCTGCGGGCGAGTTGGTTCCGGTGTACTTCCAGTACGGCAACAACGAGGGCACGCAACTGCTCGTGCCGGTGCTTGAGGCGAGCTTCGAGTACGCCGAGCTCGGCCCGCGCGGCTGAGCGGCCTCAAGCCTCGAAGCGGTAGCCCAATCCGCGCACGGTAACCAGCATTGTCGGTTCCCCGGGAACCTTCTCGATCTTTGAGCGGATCCGCTTGATGTGCACGTCGAGCGTCTTGGTGTCACCGAAGTAGTCCGACCCCCACACGCGGTCGATCAGCTGGCCGCGAGTCAGCACCCGCCCGGCGTTGCGCAGCAGCAGTTCGAGCAGCTCGAACTCCTTCAGCGGCATTGCGACGTCTTTGCCATCGACGCTCACGGTGTGACGCTCGACGTCCATGCGCACCGTACCTGCTTCGAGCACGAGCGTGTCATCCACCTCGGACTCGACGCGGCGACGGAGCACTGCACGGATGCGCGCCAGCAGCTCCCGGGTCGAATACGGCTTCGTCACGTAGTCGTCGGCACCCAGCTCAAGGCCGACGACGATGTCGACCTCGCTGTCTTTCGCGGTCAGCATGATGATCGGAACCCCGGACCGAGTGCGGATCTCGCGACACACCTCGGTTCCGGGCATCCCGGGCAGCATCAGGTCGAGCAGCACCAGGTCGGCACCGCCGCGGTCGAACTCGGCGACGGCGGCCAGCCCGTCGTCGGCGATGGCCGTCTCGTAGCCCTCGCGTTCGAGCAGGTAGGCGAGTGGCTCGCTCAGCGAGGACTCGTCCTCGACGATCAGGATGCGTGTCATGCGGGCTCCCCTAGTGAGGTTACCGAGGCGCGGGACGCCTCGGGTAGGCGGATAGTGAAGGTCGAGCCACGGCCCAATTGAGACCAGACTCGCACGTCGCCGCCGTGGTTCTGAACCACGTGCTTGACGATCGCGAGGCCGAGGCCGCTGCCGCCGGTGTTGCGGCTGCGGGCCGGGTCGGTGCGGAAGAAGCGCTCGAACACTCGATCGCGCTCATCTTCTTCGATGCCCACACCCTGGTCGGTCACCGCGATCTCAACGGTGCCGTCGGTGTGGCTGACGCCGACACCCACCCGCGTTCCGTCTGGGGAGTACTGGATGGCGTTGGCGATCAGGTTGTGGAGTGCGGTCACGAGAAGGGCATCGTCGCCATACACCTGAGCCCCCGCGTCTCCGCCGGAGACGAGTTGCACCTTGTGTGATTCCGCGACGACGCGGTTCTGGTCGATCGCGACGGCAACCACGTGGTCGATGTCGACAACCTCGGCTCTGGTCAGGGCATCCGCCGATTGAAGCCGCGAGAGTTCGATGATCTCTTGGGTGATGCGCGCGAGCCGCTCGCTTTCGATGGTGAGGCGCTTGGCGAACCTCTTGACTTGCACGGGGTCTTTCGACGCGCTCACCAACGCCTCGGCGAGCAGGCCGACCGCGCCGATCGGGGTCTTCAATTCGTGGCTGATGTTGGCGATAAAGTCGCGGCGCACCTGCTCGAGCCGGTACGACTCGGTGTGATCCTCGGCGAGCAGCAGAACGTAGCGAGTGCCGAGCCGCGCGACCCGAACCGTGAGGTAGATGAGGGCATCGCCGAAGGGTCCACGGCTGAGCGTGACGTCTTCGGTCACGGGTCCGCCCTTGCGACGCACGGAGTCAACAAGGGCAACAAGTTCAGGATGCACGAGCGCTTGGTTCCAGACCAGGCCATAGGCCATGGCCCCCGGCGACACCTTGATGACACTGTTGGACGGGTCGAGAACTATCCCGGCAGTCTCGAGCGCGTCGAGCACCTGATCCACGCCGTCAGGCACCGCATAACCCGCCACGGCAACGGCTCGCTGACCTCGAGAATGCGAGGCCATGGCGATCGCGAAAACACCGGCACCCAGAATCGCCCCAAAGGCCAAGGCGGCAGGCAGCAGCCATGCGGAGTCCATATCCACTAGATTAGTTACATCTCCCGGGTGGCCCCGCAATGGAGATTTCGCGTTCGGTCTACTTTGGGCGCTGTTAACTCTTTGGGCACCTGCCGTTTACCAAACACGGGCAGGGTGGCGGAGACCGTGCGGGTAATCTCATTCCCGTAATGAAGGGACTGTAATCGTGCGCGAAGTTTTTCAGCAGGAACTGCGAGAGGTGCAGGACCGGCTCGTCGAAATTGCAACTCTGGTAGCGGAATCAATCGAGCACGCTACTCGCGCCTTCAACGAGTCCAACGTCGCGCTCGCCGAGAGCGTGATCGCCGACGACCACAAGATCGACGCGGCGGCCCTTGAACTCGACGAGCTTGCCATCGCGATTCTCGCCCGTCAGCAGCCGGTCGCCCGCGATCTCCGCATCGTTGTGAGCGCACTGCGCATCTCCGCGTCTCTCGAGCGCATGGGCGACATGTCCGAGCACATCGCCCAGCTCGCGCGTTACCGCTTCCCCGACAAGGTCGTGCCGAAGAGCCTGCGCGGCACCTTCGCCAAGCTGGGTGTCTTGGATGTCGAGATCGCCCAGAAGCTCGTCAGGCTCCTTCAGACCGAAGATGTAGCTCTCGCCGAAGAGATCCGCAACGACGACGACAAGATCGACGCGCTGCACCTCTCAGTCTTCGACCAGGTGCTCGGTGAGACCTGGAAGGGCGCAGCCGTCGACACGGTGGATGCCACCCTCGCCTCCCGCTACCACGAGCGCTTCGCAGACCACGCGGTCTCGATCGCGAAGAAGGTGCAGTACTTGGCTACGGGCGACTGGGTGGTTGAGTAGCGCGTAGACCGCTGGTCGAGCTTGTCGAGACCTCACCAGACCACGTGAACTCCGTCGATCGTTGCGAACGCTGCGTCGCTCGACACTAGATGCAGATCTTCGAGCATGGCTTGAGCTACGAGCATCCTGTCGAATGGGTCCCCGTGGCTCCACGTCAGTTGGCCGGCGAGAAGGGCGTGACTGACGGTCACACTCAGGGATTCTGTGCCGAGGCGGGCGAGTTGACTCTGGTAGTTCAGGACAGTCGCTTCAAGCAACGGCAGCTTGCCAAGCCGAAACTTCGTGCCGATCTCCCAGGCCGACGCGGCAGACGCGAGGAGAGTGTTCTTGCGACTCTCGATAAGCGACCTCGCGTGGGCCGAGAGCTTGTGAGGCTCGGTGAGCGCCCAGATAATGACGTGGGTGTCGAGCAGGACCCTCACAGAGGGTTCTGCCACGACTCAAGTTCATGCTGAGGAAGCGGCTCGAAGAAGGCCTCGTCGAGCCGGCCCGGGGCGAAGCCGAGTGTTCGCGGCGACGGTTGCTCTACGGCAACCAGCCGTGCAACTGGGTGACCGGCGCGCGCGATCGTGATCTCCTCGCCGTTCTCTACCCTGACGAGAAGTTCAGAGAGACGCGTCTTCGCATCCTGCACATTCACCTGCTCCGCCATGTTGACCAACACTAGTTGGTCAACCTCCCCATTCCCTAGCACCCGGGCCCGCTCGGGTTCTGTCGGCAGTC
>JANOED010000004.1:0-6162 GCA_031413035.1 Leifsonia sp.
ACGGCCAATGCCCCGACCAGCCACGGCGTCGGCCGCTTGCGAACCAACTCGGCGATCCCAGCGAACGGTCCCTTTTTCTTTGCGGGTGCGCGCAGTGACCGTCGCGTCAGGGCCTCAGTGGGCGCCGGTTGATTCGAATCCGTCACCCGGTAATGATACCCGCGGCATCCTGAGGTGTCGCTGGGGGAAGTTTCAGCAGCTGGTCCAACGTGCTGCAGCGCGCGTGAACGAGTACGGCTCGTCGATTCCTCCGTGTGTCATCGCGAAGGCGATGCACACGCCACCCGTGCCAGAGCTGGGTCGGTAAAGTGACGCCTGGTGCGAGCTCGATTGCCACCACTTGGACGCCACGGTCGCGCCCGAGTTGCCCGATCCGCCGGCGAGGTTGCCGTCACATCCCACGCTGGGTACACCGTCGATGCGCACTGAGCCGATGTGGCCCCACGCGTCTTGCGGGTCAGGACTCGGCGACTCCGCCATCCAGAACAGCCGGGCCTCCATGCACGAGTCGTAGATGAAATAGTTGACCGGTTGAAGGCAGTTGGCCGCGCGAATCGAGTTGTACTGGTACGCGAACGAGGCGAGGTCGTCGGAGGTGGTACCCGAAACACCCAAACCCGACACAGCACCCGGTGCGCCGCTGGTTCCACCGGCGCTGAATCCCGGGCACGAGAGACCCTGCGCCTCAAGAATCGCGCGACGTTCTGTGGTTCCGGATGCCGAACCCGCAGCATCGACGGGCGGCAACGGCTTGGGTACCGGCTTCTGCGCCAAGTGCTCCCAATCCTTCTTGAGTTCTTCTGCACGCTGGGCGACATCGGCCTCAACCGCATCGGCCGGAACGAACTGTCTGGCGGGCTGAGAATCGGGTACCTCGGCGGGCTCGATGACGCTTGCCAACACGGGCGCTCGCCCAGCTCCGCTGGCGGTCGCCACCTGCGCCAAGCCCGGTCCCCCGCCGCCGACAAACGGCAGCACCAGAAGAATCACGGTCGAGAAGACCGTCGCCAAAAAGGCATATCCCTTCATTCGTGCACCCCCACGCACTTCGGTCACTTACCCCAATTGCAGAGACCGTGGTGTCAAGCTAGGCCAGTGGTGTGACGGGCCACAACCCCAGGGGCACGAAAAACAAGCATTCCACCCGCCAACTGGGGGCATTGATGGCGCTTGGCGTCCACCCTATGGGGGACACAGGAGGGTACATGCGGGCCTAACACACACACCGAGCCGCCTAAGAGAATCGAACTCTTGACCTTCTCATTACGAGTGAGATGCTCTACCGACTGAGCTAAGGCGGCGGGCCCGGATCGCCCCGAGGCACAGCATGAAAGCTTAGCCGAGATTGGGTAAGGGATTCACACCCGGATCGCGGTGCCCACCAGTGACCGGAACTGGTCAAACGAGTGTGCAAGCTGCTCCGCGAGACTCATTGCACCGCCCGACGTCGCCCACGCCGCCCAGGCGTGGCGCATGACTCCGAAGGCAACGAGGGTCACAAGTCGCGCCCTGCTGTCGATGTCGGCAGGGTTATTCTGCTCGTCGTGCCGAATCCGTTGAGCGACGAGTGCTGCCACCTGATCCTCGAACGTTCGCAGTGTCGCCATGCGGAGGGCGAACAGCTGCGGGTAGCCCTTGACGAGGTTCATGCGCAGCTGAACCATTTCCGCGTCATCCATTGACCGCTCGCTGGCCTCGATCAGAACCTGCTCTAGGCCGTCGAGCAGCGACTCACCGCTCAGCCCCGACGTGAAGCGATCCAGCGCCTCACCGTCGGGCAGCTGCGGAGCATCGCCGAGTAGAGCCTCCTCTTTGGATGAGAAGTAGTTGAAGAACGTGCGCGGCGAGACATCCGCGACTCGGCTCACCTCGTCGATCGTGACGTTCTCTAGTCCCCGCTCGGCGACCAAGGTGAGAACGGCGAGTTGGATGGCGCGCCGGGTGGCGCGGCGTTTGCGCTCGCGGAGGCCGGGCTCGGTGGCATCCGTCTCGATTGTCATGGCACTATTCTTGCACGCTGCGCAAAATTGCGCCGTTGCTCACTCGATAGACCAGCGTCAACAATTCGGGTCGCTGGCCGGCACGTCTCCGTTCAGGAAGTAGCGATCGACGACATCAACGATGCAGGGGTCGCCCTGGGTGTATGCCGTGTGTCCCTCGCCGTTGAACGTGACGAGGGTCGCGCTCTCGAGCTGGTCGGCGAGCGCCACACCCCACTCATATGGGGTCGCCGGGTCTCCTGTGGTCGAGATCACCAGAATGGGTGGCGCCCCTGCCCCGGTCAGAGCGGTGATCGGCGGCCCCTGATACTGGAACGGCCAGTTGATGCAGGTCACATCACCAATCGGCGGCGACGGTCGGTAGGTCGTGGGCGAGGCTTGCTGCAACAGCACCTCTTGCTCGGCGAGCACTGCCGGATCGGTCTCAGTCGGGTAGTCGACACAGTAGATCGCGATGAACGCCTCGAGCGAGTTGTCTGCGTAGGTACCGTCGATGTCCCGGCTGTAGTAGAAGTCGGCGAGGAAGAAGGCGGTGTCGGTGATTCCCTCCTCGGCCTCAGAGAACAGGTCGTTGAGGAACGACCACGAGTCTTGCGAGTACAGTGCCGTACTCATGGCGATGTCGATCACGCCGGCATCCATCATGCGGCCATCGGGTGCGGCGATCGGCGATGCATCGTATCGGTCATACAACGCACGAATCTTTGCGAGGTCGGTCGGGATGTCACCGGTGAATGGGCAGTCCTCGAAAAGCTCGGGACAGACTGCGAGGTAGTTCTCCAGCGCCCGCTGGAATCCCTTGGTCTGTACGAGACCGACCTCGAACACGGGGATCGATGAGTCGGTTGCGCCATCGACAACTAGTCGGCCGACCTTGTCGGGAAAGTTCTCCACGTAGTACGACCCGATGTCGCTGCCGTACGAGTAGCCGAGGTAGTTGAGTTTCGGATCCCCCACGACCGCGCGCAGCATGTCGAGGTCGCGCACGGTGCTTTGCGTGTCGATGAACTGCAACAATTCGCCGGTGTTCGTCAGGCAAGCCTGACCGAAGTCGATCGCCGACTCGGTGAGCTCATCGATCCACTCTTGCGTTCCCCGGGGCGCGGCGGGCAGCCCGAAGATGAACTCGTCGAGTTGCGCAGCGTCGTAACAGACCACCGCTGACGACTGTCCAACCCCGCGAGGATCCCAGCCGATCACGTCGAAGGCCTCCTGCAGGTCGGCGCTGATCGCGTAGTCGAGACTGTCGTAGACGAAGTCCACTCCGGATGCCCCGGGGCCGCCCGGGTTCGTGAAGAGTGAGCCGACCTTGCTACCTGTCGCGGGGTGACGCACCAGCGCAAGCTCGATATCGGTCTCTGGGGACGGGTTCTCCCAGTCCATCGGAGCGATCGCGGTCGTGCACTCCATGCCGTTGTCGCAGTCGACCCAGGTGAGAACCTGCGTGTAGTAGGGCTTCAGCTCAGGCGCAACGGTCTCCCCTGTCGGCGTCGAAGTACCCTCGGTTGTCGGTGGACCGAAGTTGAAACAGCCGGTCAGGCCGAGCAGCAGAGCCGAACCTGCGGCGACGAGGAGCGGGATGCGAGTGCGAGCTGTGGTCACGCAACGAGCCTAGACGGTCGAACCGCGCAGGGCATCTGCACTCAGCAGAGTGGGTCGGATTGGGGAAACACACCCTCAATCAAGAAGTCGTCGACGGCGTCGTTTATGCACGAGTTGGACTTGTTGTACGCGGTGTGACCCTCCCCCTCGTAGGTGACGAGGTGGCCGTTCTCAAGAGCCGCGGCAACCGCGACCGCCCACCGGTAGGGCGTTGCGGGGTCGTTCGTGGTTCCCACCACGAGGATGTCGGTCGAGCCGGGGGCAGCGATCGGAACGCGATCGCGCGTTGCAGGTAGCGGCCAGTTGGGGCATCCGGTACCACCCCACGACATCTGCGGGCCGAAGACGGGCGCCAGTTCCCGCAGCTGTTCGGCCTCCGCGCGCATGCTCTCGGCATCACCGGGGCCAGGTTCGTCGAGGCAGGTGATGGCGATGAAGGCCTCGGTCTGGTTGTCCCGGTAACTCCCGTCGGGGAGCCGACCGTTGTACTGATCGGCCAACTCGAAGGCGTACGCGGTCTCACCTCTGAACACGTCGTCGAACAGCTGTCGCAAGAATCCCCAGGTTGACAGGTTGTAGAGCGGCAGGATGATTGCCCTGAACATGGTCGCGCTGCCGAGCTGCCGGCCGTCGTCGGCGGCGAGCGGGCTCGCGTCGAGCGTGTCAAGCAGCGCCCGAATCTCGAGAAGGGCGTCATCCACTGAACCCGAGAATGGGCAGTCTGAGGCCGTCAGGCAGTCCTCGAGAAAGGCCGTCAGTGCGCTCTCGAACCCTTCAGCCTGAGTTGCGGTGACCTCGAAGTCGGATGCCGCGGGGTCGACCGCTCCGTCGAGCACGAGTCGCCCGGTCTTCTCCGGGAACAACTCCGCATAGACCTGGCCGAGGAGGGTGCCGTAGGAGAAGCCGAGATAGTGCAGCGTCTCGTCGCCGAGCGCGGCACGCAGCATGTCGAGGTCGCGTGCTGCGCTCGCGGTGTCGACGGTGCCAAGCAGGGGTCCGGTTAGCTCAAGGCAGCGCTCACCGAACGCTCTGGTTACCTCGGCGCTTTCGGCGAGCCACTCGTCCGAGCCGGGCTCACCGGGGACGATGTCGTACAGAAACTCGTCTAACTCTTCGGCATCGTCTTGGCAGGTGACCGGCGTCGAACGGTTCACCCCGCGGGGATCGAAGCCCACAATGTCGAACGATGCCTGAAGCCGCTCGTCTGTCGCATAGTCGACACTGTCTTTGATGAAGTCGTAGCCCGACCCGCCAGGACCGCCGGGGTTGACGAGCAGCGAACCGATCCGATTGCCGGAGGTCGCGGGCTGACGCACGAGGGCAAGTTCGATGTCACCGGCTGCGGGATCGCTCCAATCGCGCGGGGCGATCGCGGTCGCGCACTGCATGCCACCCCCGCAGCCCGACCACTCCACAATCTGGCGGTAGTACGGCTCAAGATCTGCGGCGACCGGCTCGTCGGTCGGGGTTGACGTGCCGCCCGACTCGGGCGGCAGAAACCACGAGACACATCCGGTCACGACGAGGGAGGTGGCAAGCAGTACGGTGATCCCCGCACCGCGCACAGGCTTGAGCCTCATCGCGAGGCCCCCGATCGCACGGCCGTCGTCAACATCGCCTCAAGCGCGAGGGCGGGGGCTACGTTGCTGTCGATCCTGCGGCGAGCAGTTGCGATCGCATCCATCGTCGCGAGAGTGCCTGCCGCGTCACTCGCCCGCGCGGCCTCGGTCACGCGGTCGACAATGCTGAGGTTGATCGGATCGCCGGGCACGCCGAGCTGCACCAGCAGAATGTCGCGGAAGAGCGACAACAGATCGACCATGATGCGATCGATCCCGTCGCGCAGGCTTCGAGTCGCGCGCCGCTTCTGATCCTCCTCGAGGTTTTTCAGCTGGCTGCGCAACGCGGGCGGAATCGTCGCGCCCGGTTCGAGCCCGAGCGAGCGCAGCGTCTGGTCGCGCTCCTCGGCGTCGCGCTCCTCCGTGATCGCCTCAGCGTCGGCCTTCGCCAGTTCCATGAGAACTCCGGCGCCGATAACCGAGTCGGAGACCGAACGGATGCCCAGCGCAACCTCCAGCGTCCGCTCCCTTCGCCCTCGGGCCTCGGCATTGGTCGCCAGACGGTGAGCCATACCGATGTGCGACTGGGCTTCACGCGCTGCGCGGGTCGCGGTAGCCCCATCAACCCCGTCCCGCCGCTCGAGCAGACCCGCAACCTCCTCGACGCTCGGCACCCGCAGGCGCACTGCGCGCACCCGGGAACGGATCGTCGGAATCAAGTCGGCCTCGCTCGGCGCGCACAGAATCCACACCGTGCGCGGCGGCGGCTCCTCGAGCGCCTTCAACAGCACGTTGCTTGTGCGCTCGGTCATGCGATCTGCGTCTTCGATAACCATCACCCGGTAGCGCCCCACCGACGGGGAGAACTGGGAGGTTGCCACCAACTGCCGCACCTCCTCGATCGAGATGATGACCCGCTCGGTAGCCAGAACCCCCAGATCCGGGTGGGTGCGCGCGGCAACCAGGCGGCGAGTTGATTCGTCGTCGCCGCCCCCGAGCAG
>JANOED010000005.1:0-2778 GCA_031413035.1 Leifsonia sp.
TACCTCGAGGAGGATGGGGTCACCTGGATGAATCAGGTCTCGACAATTGGCGCCGCTATCCTCGCGATCTCGATGCTTCCGTTCCTATACAACGTCTACATCACCGCCCGAAAGGCACCCAAAGTCACGGTCAACGACCCGTGGGGCTACGGACGCTCACTCGAGTGGGCAACGAGTTGCCCGCCACCACGGCACAACTTCACGTCGATCCCTCGGATTCGGTCAGAGTCGCCAGCGTTCGACCTGAATCACCCTGAGGTCGACAATGTAGTCAAAGCGCCGGTGCGCGACCTAGCTGACGGAAAGGTGTAGCGGTGGGTACGAATGCGCGCTTGTTCTGGATCCTGACAGGGTTCTTCGCATTCATCGCGGTCGTGTACATCGTCTGGTCGTTCCTTGCAGGCGACCCCGCGCTTCCGTTGGCCGACAGGATCGAATGGGTGGGAGTGCTCGGAATCGGCCTGTCCGGGGCCCTCTTCGCTCTGCTCGCCTTCTATCTTGGGCGCGTTCACAGCTCGCAGGGAGGGGAGCTGCCCGAGGATCGCCTCGACGCCAACATCGATGATGGCGACGCCGAACAAGGACATTTCAGCCCGTGGAGCTGGTGGCCGATTGTCTTGGGTGCCGCTGCGGCCGTAACTGTGCTCGGTCTGGCGATCGGTCCTTGGATCTCGTTCATTGGGGTGAGCGTCCTCGTTATCGCCCTGGTGGGGTGGGTCTATGAGTACTACCGCGGATACTTCGCGCGCTGAGGCTCACCTGACGATCCGAGCCGCTCGGCCGGCCGACCGAGATCGAGTGTTCGCGCTGCTCAAGCAGCTGGCCGCAAGCTTCGCACCGGATCGTCAGGCATTCGACGAGAGCTTCGCGTTCCTTCTCGATGACGAAGCGACGTCTGTCTTTCTCGTCGCAGAGGATGCCACGGGTCTCGTTACTGGTTACGCACTGACGACCATCACCCCGTTGCTCTACACCAACGGAAAGTCGGCCCAACTCCAAGAGTTGGTGGTCGACAATCACTCTCGAGGTAACGGCGTAGGCACAGCTCTCATCGAGGAGGTCGAGGCGGTGTGCAGGGCGCGCGGCGTCAAGCAACTAACGGTGGCAAGCCGAAGGTCAGCAGACTTTTACGAGCGCTTGGGCTACCGTTCAACTGCCGATTTCTTGAAGCGCTCCTTCGACTAGCACCTTCGACTAGCGCTTCGCTGTTAGTGGTCTGAAGAGTGCGAGCGCTCCAGTTCGGTGCTCGTAACCGGCTCGATGCGGTCTTCGAAGAACCACCGTGAAGCTACGCCCCGGAGGCGCTGAGACACCGTGATCCGGCCCTGACCATTCGGCCTCACCATGAGTGGCTTGTAGTCGCTGTAGCTGACAAGCTTCCACCGCTCGTACTCGTCGAGCTGTTCGTGCACCTCGACGTACTCACCGCCGGGGAGTCGAACAATACGTCCTGACTCGTAGCCGTGCAGCGCGATTTCGCGATCCTTCTTCTGAAGCGCGAGGCAGATCCGCTTGGCCACCAAGTAGGCGATGACGGGCGCGACGATCAGCAGAATCTGGCACGCAAGTATCACGCCCTCGATGGTCAGCTTGAAGTGCGTCGCCATGAGGTCTGAACTCGCCGCCGCCCAGAGGACTGCGTAGAACGTGACTCCTGCTGCGCCGATCGCGGTACGGGTGGGCGCGTTGCGGGGACGATCTGCGATGTGGTGCTCTCGCTTGTCTCCTGTGACCCACGCCTCAAGGAAGGGATAGAAGGCGACGAGTGCGAGGAAGATCGGCAGGATCAGCAGCGGAATCAAGAGGTTGAGCGAGAGGGTATAGACCCCCAGCTCAATCTCCCAGCCCGGGGGAACGAGCCTCAGGGCGCCATCTGCAAACCCGATGTACCAGTCAGGCTGGGTGCCGGCCGAGACTGGGGAGGGGTCGTAGGGTCCGTAGACCCAAATCGGGTTGATCTGGAAGAACGATGCGATGAGCACGATCATCCCGAAGATGATGAAGAAGAAGCCACCTGCCTTAGCCGCGAATACGGGCATGATCGGCACGCCGACGACGTTCTCGTTGGTGCGGCCGGGGCCGGCGAACTGGGTGTGCTTGTTGACGATCATCAGCACGAGGTGCACTCCGAGCGCCGCTACCAAGATCGCCGGAAGCAGCAAGATGTGGAGCACATACAGGCGACCAACGATATCGAAGCCGGGGAACTCGCCGCCGAACAGCAGGTACGAGATCCAGGTGCCCACGATTGGTACACCCTTGACCATGCCATCGATGATGCGGAGACCATTTCCGGAGAGCAGGTCGTCAGGAAGGGAGTAGCCAGTGAATCCCTCGGCCATCGCCAAGATGAACAGGACGAATCCGATGATCCAGTTGATCTCACGCGGCTTACGGAAGGCTCCGGTGAAGAACACGCGCAGCATGTGAAGGCCGATCGCTGCAACGAAGAGCAGCGCCGCCCAGTGGTGAACTTGACGCATGAGCAGTCCGCCACGGATATCGAACGAGATGTCGAGCGTTGACGCCATCGCCGCTGACATCTCGATGCCCTTGAGGGGGACGTAGGAGCCTTCGTAGATGACCGGGACCATGGATGCCTGGAAGAAGAACGTCAGGAACGTTCCCGACAGAAGGATCACCACGAAGCTGTAGAGCGCCACCTCGCCGAGCATGAATGACCAGTGGTCGGGGAAGATCTTGCGACCAAACTCTTTGACCGCACCCGAGATGCTGGTGCGCTCATCGATATAGTTTGCCGCCCAGCCAGTGAAGCGG
>JANOED010000006.1:0-2370 GCA_031413035.1 Leifsonia sp.
ATACCCTCACCGCGGTAGTCGTCGGTGAGGGCGGCGTGCTCCAGCAAGGGGCCAGCACCTTCGACGATGACAGCGCGAACCTCGCCCGCGTGCACGGCTACCGGCACGACCAGCGTGACATCTTGCGTCGCGGCCGGGTACGACGAGATGGGAGTCGCCGCGATGTCGACCGCGCCGAGTTCGATAAGCGCGTCGAGGTCGAGTTCGAGCACCGCAACGACTCGCGGCAGGTCAAGCTCGGCCGCGAGGGCGGGCAGCAGTTCACCGGCGTAGCCGACGAGGCGGTCGCCGACGCGCAGCTCGGCTGTGCGTCCCGGGTGCAGGGCCTGGTGCGAGCCCGTCGCGATGCTGAGGGGAGCGGCCAGAACACCGGCAATGTGATGTGCGGCGGCGAGGGCATCCGACAGTCCGGCGGGAACGGCAGGCTGGCCGGGCTGCTTGCCGATGGCATCCCCGGTGAAGAGGGCGCCGACGTGCCAGTGCTGGGGCGGGATGCTCGCGCGAAGCGCGCCGAGCACCTCGTCTGACGGGCGCGCGTCACCCGCGGGCAACGGACCGCTGCCGTAGCTCGCGTCCGCCTCGGGACGGAATACCGTGCCCACCTCGAAGAGCGCGAGGTCAGTCAGGCCGCGCGACAGGTTGCGGTGGGCGATGGCGGCGAGACCGGGAAGCACCGAGGTGCGCAGGAATGGGGCATCCGGGTCGAGAGGATTCGCAAGCTTCATCGCGGCAACCGTGCTGGCGACCGGTGCTCCAAATGCGTCGTTCGCGCTCTGCGAGACGAACGGGTAGCTGAGCACCTCAACGAGTCCGGCAGACGCCAACGAGCTTGAGAGGATGCGGCGCAGACGCTGCTCGCGGCTGAGGCCACGACCTGGAGGCGCGACAGGCAACTCTGACGGAATGCGGTCGTAGCCGACGATGCGAGCGACCTCTTCGGCGAGCGTCGCGGGATGCGTGAGGTCGGGTCGCCACGTCGGCGGCGTCACCAGCCAGCCGGTCTTCGTGGTCTTGAGCGTCGCACCGATTGCTTCGAGCGACTCCGTGATCTCGGCTTCGGTGAAGTCGACGCCGATGAGGCCGGCGATGTACTCGCGGGGCAGTTCGATTGCCGCAAGGGCAACCGATTCGTCAATCGTGGAGCCAAGAGCGTCGGCGGTGCCGCCGGCGAGCTCAACTAACAACTCGACGACCCGGGCGGCGGCAGGGGCAGCGGCGAGCGGGTCAACCCCACGCTCGAAGCGTCGGGACGCTTCGCTCGGCAGCTTGTGGCGCCGCGCGCTTCGCGCGATGGACACGGGGTCGAAGTTCGCCGCCTCAACCAGCACGTTGGTCGACACCCGCGGGTCGATCTCGGTTGACGCGCCGCCCATCACTCCCGCAATTCCGATCGGGCCGGACTCGTCGGTGATCAGCAGATCTTGAGGGTCGAGGGTGCGCAGCTTGTCGTCGAGGGTCGTGATCGTCTCCCCGCGCTTCGCACGCCGCACGGTAATTCCGCCCGTGAGTCGATCGAGGTCGTAAGCGTGAATGGGCTGCCCGGTCTCGAGCATGACGTAGTTCGTAATGTCGACAACGAGCGAGACCGAACGGATGCCCGCCAGGGTCAGCCGCGAGACCATCCATGGCGGGGTCGGCCGGGTTGCATCCACGCCGCGGACCACCCGGGACATGAAGACTGTGCACCCGGCCCGACCGCGGATCGGAGCGTCGTCTGCGAGAGTGACGGGGAAGCCAGTAGCTCGGGTCTCGACCAGCTCAACCAGCGAAGGCGCGAGTACCGGGTCGCGGAATGCCGCGCCAGTCGAGTTCGAGTACTCGCGTGCGATGCCTCGAATCGAGAACGCGTACCCACGGTCGGGCGTGACATTCACCTCGACCGCAAAGTCGTCGAGGCCGAGCAGGGCGATCGCGTCGGTTCCGAGCTCCGGGTCGAGACCGAGGCTCGCGAGTCGAAGGATGCCGTCGTGCTCGTCGCCGAGACCGAGCTCGCGGGCGGAGGCGATCATGCCATCCGACACGTGGCCGTAGGTCTTGCGCGCCGAGATCGGGAACGGACCCGGCAGCACCGCACCGGGCAGCGACACGACAACCTTGTCGCCGACTGCGAAGTTGTGCGCGCCGCAGACGATGCCCCGAGGCTCGCCGTCGCCAACATCCACTTGGCACCAGTTGATGGTCTTGCCGTTGGCCTGCGGCTCGGCACTGAACTCAAGCACTTGACCGACGACAACGGGGCCGGTGATCTCGGCGCCGTGAACGTCTTCTTCTTCGAGCCCGACCTTCACCAGGGCGGCGTGAACGTGCTCGTGAGTCACATCCTCGGGGAGGTCGACGTACTCGCCGAGCCAGGAAATGGGTACGCGCACG
>JANOED010000007.1:0-2413 GCA_031413035.1 Leifsonia sp.
AGCGTGAGTACGGTGAGGAGAGCCGAGACCATGACGAACTCGGCTGGGGCTGAGCCGGTGTCATCCCGCAGCCGCGGTCGGATCGGCGCGCTAGAAACCCGAAACACGCTCGATCGCCTGCTCGAAGATCGAACCAAGTGCGGGGCCAGCCAGACCCCAGATGATGATGACGAGCCCGGCAGTCATTAGCGTGATGAGAACCCAGCCTGGAACGTCGCCGCGGTCGTCGTGCAGTCGGACAAATCGGAGTAGGAGTGAGCGCATGTGGAGCATTGTGCGCCAGCCCGAGAGCAGGCCGGCGGCGCTATCCACAGCCGCAGCGTTGTCGCTACGAACGGATGTGCGCCGTGACCTCGATCTCGATCTTCATCGCCTCGTTCGACAACCCGGCCTGAAACATGGTCGCTGCGGGGCGAATCTCGCCGAACACGTCGCGCAGCGCTGGCCAGCACGCCTCGAAGTGCCCCGCGTCGGGCAGGATGTAGTGCACCCGCACGACATCGGCGAAGGATGCCCCGGCCTCCTCCAGCGCCGCACCGATGTTCCTCAGCGCCTGTGCCGTTTGCTCAACCACATCGTCGGAGATCGTCATCGTGGAGTAGTCGTATCCGGTAGTGCCAGAAACGAACACCCAGTCACCGTCGACGACCGCGCGGGAGTAGCCGATCTGCGCCTCGAAGGTGGAGCCTGAACTGATGAGGCGGCGAGCTGAGGTGGTCATTGGTGTGGGTCCTTTCGGCGTGGGTGAGCAAACTTAGGCTAAACGCTGCCCCTACGCTGGTGGGCGGCGCGCCAACTGGTTGCGGCCGAACCTAGGCCAAGGGGGTTTCGGTGGGAAGCACCGCCGTCGTTATCGTCTCCGGTGGGGATGCCATAAGCCCGTTCACTACCTCAACCCAGGCCTGCGCCACGGGCCTTGCGGCTGGCAACACCGACACTGCCCTGCGCGAGTATCTCCTTCAGCGCGGTCACGCCGTGTTCACGGCACCGGCGATGAACGCGCGCGGCCCGGTCGTCGAGCAGCTCACCGGATTCGGCCCCTTCGGTGGGATGCCGTTCGACCTCCCCGACCACGTGACGGTCAACTCGACCGCTGACATCGACTTGGCCGGCGAGCACCTCGCCCGCTTCCTGACTTACCTCCACACCGACCACGGGGTCGATACGCTCCACGTTGTCGCCCACTCGATGGGCGGGCTGTTCTCGCGGGCGGCGTTCCGCGTGCTGCAGGTGACCGGCTCACCGATTCGCATCCGCTCGCTCACGACGATGGGCACGCCGTGGCAGGGCTCGTATCTTGGGGACTACACGATCGGTGCCGTGAATCTCTCGGCAGCAGCGGGCGACGCGTTCAGCGAGAAGGTCATGACCGAGTTCAAGAAGCGCGCCGTCACCCTACCCACGGGTGCCGCACAGGAGGTCACCGAGCACTACCTCATGGGCCCGAACGGCTGGAACGCCTTTCAGGCTGGCGTGCTCGACGACATCCCCGTCACGCTCATCGGCGGCTCATACTTCGAAGCGGACGGACTGCCGCAGTACTGGCCGCACGACGGCCTCGTTTCTGAATCGAGCGCGCTGGCTGTTGCTGTGCCCGATGCGGTATTGCCGAACCGACGCACGCTCAGTTTCAGACGCACGCACAGCATCTTAGTCTCCGACCAGATCGGCGCCGACTGGAGCACCGCGATGACGTGGGATCCCGAGGTTCTGGAGGCCGTGCACGAGGCGATTGTGACGGCGAACTAGGCGGCTGACTTCCACGGGTTGACCAGATCGAGCCCGAGACCCTCGAAATCCTTGGTGTTGCGCGTCGCGAGCGCTGCACCTCGAGACAGACAGATTGCGGCGATCATGCCGTCTTCGGTGGCTAGCGGTCGGCCGCTCCTTCGCCGGGTCTCGTGAAGGTCTGCAAAAATGCGCGCAGCTGACTCGTCGTAAGGAAGTACCTCAGAGGCCCCCTCGATGGCCCGGTGAATTGCGTCTAGGAGGGATGCTTTGCGCGAGCCTTCGCGCAGTCGCACCGCCCCGCTCAAGACCTCACCGACCGAGATTGCCGTCGTGATGCTCGTCGAGTTCGCTGATAGCCACCGCAGCACAACAGGGTTCGGCTGAGCGCGCAACGGCTCCGACAACACGTTGGTGTCGAGAACTATCAAGAGAGGTCGAGTTCGCGAGGCAAGCTTCGGGGCGGCAGTTCAATTTCTGTGCCGCGGTGCTCTTCGGCGAGATGGAGCCACGCTTCAACGAAGCTCTGCGAAGCAACCGCCGCAGTCAGGATGGCCCGTGCCTCGGCCTCCATCGACCGATTGTTGAGCGCGGCGCGCTGCTTGATTCGACGCTGAACGTCGTCGTCAAGGTTTCGCACAGTAATGACAGCCACTTTCCCTCCTGCTAGCAATGCTAGCATCGC
>JANOED010000008.1:0-1967 GCA_031413035.1 Leifsonia sp.
GCGGCCGCCACCCCGAGGCGGCGTGACCTTGCTGACGGATGTCACGGCCCCCCTTCTCGGCCCGACCGGCGCCGCCGCGGTCTTCGCGCCACAGAAGGGTGCCACACCCGCCGACGTCGCCCACCTCGAGCTCGCCCTCGCCCGAGTCGCCGCGCTGATGCACCTCGACCCCGCGGGCCCGGGGACTTGGGGCGGCGGGCGGCACGGCGTACGGCTTCGCCGCCGAGTGGGGCGCTCGAGTCGTCTCGGGCGCAGACCACATCGCCGAACTCACCGGCCTCGACGAGAGCATCGCCGCCAGCGACGTGGTGGTCACCGGCGAGGGTCGCTTCGACGAGCAGTCCCTCAGCGGCAAGGTCGTGGGGCAGATTCTCGGGCGGGCTGCGCGCCACGGGATCGCGGCGGTCGTCATTGCGGGGGCTGTGGAGGCATCCGCCCCCGGGCACACGGAATCGCTCACGGAGCTCGCCGGCTCGGCGGTGGCGGCGATGGCAGATCCCACGCGCTGGTTAGAAGTCGCCGGCGGCAACTCGGCGAAAGCGTTCGCCTGTGCGCGGTGACTAACGCCTAGCGCCTACTCGCGCGCACCGATTCCGTCGATCAGCGCTCGCATCCCTTGACGGGCAAGATGTTCGGCGACCTCAACCGAGACGGACTTGAACACCGGGGTCTCCAACACGATCGTAGTGATGCCGTGCACCTGGCTCCACGCCGCGAGCACCAGGTCTTCGGGATTACTAGAAGAGAGTTCGCCGTCCGCTTGCAGACGGAGAATCTGGTCGCGCAGTACATCCTGCGCGACCAACCCGGCACCCGCCAGTGGGTCGAACTCGCCGTCGGGCATGCAGAGGCTGCGCTGAAACATGAACCGAAACTCGGCTGAGTGGCTCAGTGCGAAGCGAATGTAGGCTGCCGCCGAGTTCTCAAGCGACGCGTCGGGGGCATTGGCCGCAGCCTGAAGCTCTTCGGCCAGCTGCTCGAACGCCCGTACCGCGAGCCCCCGGAGCAGATCGTTCTTGTCCGCGAAGTGGTTGTAGGCAGCGGTATGACTGACGCCGGCCCGGCGCGCGACCTCCCTGAGGGAGAGCGCCTCGGCGCCGAGTTCGTGGGCGACCGCGGATCCGGCATCCAGGAGCGCGTTGCGCAGATCGCCGTGATGATAGGTCGTCCGGTCAGAAGTTGACATCGGTCACATTCTGCCATAGCTTGTCCTTGGCAATGTAACCACTGGCAATTTAGGGGATCACCATGAGCACGCTGCACGTCGTAGTTGGGGCCGGTGGCCTCGGGCGAACCGTCGCCCACGAGCTGGTAACGCAGGGCCATCGGGTGCGTCTCGTCAGCCGATCCGAGCACTCGGCGGGCCCAGACATCGAGTCGATGCGCGCGGATGCCGCAGACAGCTCGCAGCTCGACTCCGCCCTCACGGGTGCAGATGTCGTCTACCAGTGCTCGCAGCCCGAGTACACCCGCTGGGCTGAGGAGTTCCCGCAACTTCAGCAGGGCATCCTCGATGCGACCGTTCGCGCCGAAGCCGATCTCGTGATTGCTGACAACCTCTACATGTACGGCGACCCGAACGGCACTGTCATCACCGAGACGTCACCGGAAACTCCCGTGACCAAGAAGGGGCGAGTGCGCAAGGCAATGGCTGACGCGGCGCTCGAAGCCCACCGCGCAGGCATGCTCCGCGTTGCGATATCCCGCCCCTCGAACTACTTTGGTCCGGGCCACGACCAGTCGAGCAAGGCGTTGTTTGGCGCCGCGGTCAAGGGTAAGAGCATGCGCTTCTACGGCAGTATGGATGCCCCGCACTCCTCGACCTTCTTACCCGACGCCGCGCGAGCAATGGCGACCCTCGGCACGACCGACCAGGGCTGGGGATCGGTGTGGATTCCGCCGGTTCAGCCCGCCATCACCCAGCACGAGCTCGCGTCGCGCGTGTGGACCGCGGCCGGCAACGCCGG
>JANOED010000009.1:0-7898 GCA_031413035.1 Leifsonia sp.
TGAGCGACTGATTGCCACGTACCACCACATTCTCGCCACCCCGAGCGAACAGCGCACGATCATCAAAGACGAGCTCACCGAGATCGTCGAGCGGTTTGGCGACGACCGTCGCACCGAGATCATGTTCGGTTTCGACGGCGATATGAGCGTCGAGGACTTGATTCCCGAGGAGGAAATGGTCATCACGGTCACCCGCGGTGGCTATGTCAAGCGAACCCGGAGCGACAACTACCGCAGCCAGCATCGTGGCGGTAAGGGCGTGCGGGGCGCCCAGTTGCGCGCAGACGACGTTGTGAATCACTTCTTCGTCACCACCACCCACCACTGGTTGTTGTTCTTTACCAACACCGGGCGGGTCTATCGCGCCAAGGCCTACGAGGTTCAGGAGGCCAGTCGCGACGCGAAGGGCCAGCACGTGGCCAACCTGCTCGCGATGCAGCCGGGCGAAGAGATTGCTCAGATCCTCGATATCCGTGACTATGGCGCCGCGAAGTTCCTCGTTCTCGCTACCCGCGGCGGGCTGGTGAAGAAGACGGCGCTCACCGAGTACGACACGAACCGCACCGGCGGCATCATCGCGATCAACCTCCGCGAGGGCGACGAGGTCGTCTCCGCGATGCTCATCGAGCATGACGAGGATGTGCTGCTGGTGTCTCGCAAGGGCATGTCGATTCGGTTCACCGCTTCGGATTCCGCGCTCCGTCCCATGGGACGGTCCACCTCAGGAGTCATCGGGATGCACTTCCGCGAGGAGGACCAACTGTTGAGCGCAAGCGTGGTCGGAACCGACGGCTATGTCTTCGTCGTGACCGAGGGGGGGTACGCGAAGCGCACCTCCGCCGACCAATACCGAGTTCAGGGGCGGGGTGGTCTGGGCATCAAGGTCGCGAAGCTGAGCGATCACCGAGGCGACCTCGCTGGTGCCCTAATCGTGGGCGATGAGGACGAGGTGCTTGTGGTTCTTGCCAGCGGCAAAGTGGTACGCTCATCTGTCGCTGAGGTTCCCGCAAAGGGTCGTGACACCATGGGTGTCGTTTTCGCCCGGTTTGCCGACGATGACAAGATCATTGCGATCGCCAGGAACAGTGAGCGGAATCTAGAAAATCAGGAGCTCGATCCGGAGGCCGAACCGGCCGACGACACAGTCGAGTCCGCTGGGAAGGACGAGTCGGTAGATGAGTAGTGTCGCGGAGAAGTTGCAGCGCAAGTCGCAGCGCCAGGTGGCGGTCAAGCAGGTTCGCCTCAAGCTTGTCTACATCGACTTCTGGTCGTCGGTGAAGTTGTCGTTCCTTGTGGCGGTGGCGTTGGGCATCGTTCTCGTGGTTGCGACGATCCTGGTCTGGATTGTTCTCAACTCCACCGGAATTTTCGGGAGCCTTGACGACATCCTCAAGGACATCCTCGGTGACCCGGAGTTCAGCGTGGCCACGAGCTTCTCGCTCGGCCAGGTAGCGCTCTTCGCGTTCATCGTCGCGATCCTCAACATCGTTGTCGGTACGGCGCTTGGCGCGATTGCGAGCATGCTGTACAACTTCAGCGTGCGCCTCACCGGCGGCCTACTGGTTGGCTTCACGAACAACTAGCGATTACGGGAAACCGGCCAGATGCGGTAAGTTCTTATCTGGTCTTCCGGGGGTATAGCTCAGGCGGTTAGAGCGCTTCGCTGATAACGAAGAGGTCCCAGGTTCAAGTCCTGGTACCCCCACTGGAACCCGCTGTTTCATCCGCGGGGCCTTAGCTCAATTGGTAGAGCGCCTGCTTTGCAAGCAGGAGGTCAGGGGTTCGATTCCCCTAGGCTCCACAACACGACCCCCGCCAGCCACAGCGCACAATCGCGCTATACGCGGGCCACCTACGATCGTGATCACGATGTGCTGGTGGCATTGGCCCGCGTACGGACGAAAAGCTCGGTCCAGCTCGCCAAGACGACTGCACCGACGAATGTCAGTACCAACCAGGTGGCGGCAACCGAGGCCGGACCGGTCACGAAAAAGCCGAGCATGAGCATGCCGACTGATCCGAGAGCCCAGATAAAGACGACGCTTACGCTGTGCAGCACAAACCGAACCGGCGACCGCCTCACGGTGACGAGACCCGCAGCAAAGACGTTCAGGCGCCCGGAAGCTGCGGGCGGCATCAGCAAGAGGCTCACAACAAGACCGATCACCGTGAGGTATGGACTCAGGACGCCAACGAGCATGACAAGCAAGACACTCACCGCAGCCCACCACAGGGCCGGGTGCGGCGCGACAACCTTTCGCCACCGAACGGGTTCGTCGTCATGAGCAAGCAGTAGCGCTCGAGCAACAAGAGCAAGCCCGACCGCAAAGACTGCCCCGGAGAGGATTGCAGTGCCGATAAATACCGGCGCCGTCGAGGGAACGGGGTCGCCCAGCACGAGAAGTGTCTGCGCGGCGCTGACCGCGAGCACGGTGGGCGTCCATACCCTCGCGCTCGCACTCAGCATCCTTCCCCAGCGCGGCATCACGGCAGCTCCAGTGCATCAGTGAGTACATCTTGGATGCTCCCGCTGTAGATCACGGTACCGTCGACGACTACGGAGAGTACCGACTGGTCAGCGGCGGTCGACTCGACAGCAATGGTCTTTCCGTCGACGGTGGTGCCTATACACGACACCGCCCGATCGTCGGTCATTGAGCACGCCGGTACCGTGAGCACCTCGATGGCCTCCTTGACGAGGATGTCGAGAGCGGCATACCGCACCTCAGCGACACGATCGCCACCGACCGGGGCAATTGCCGCTACCTGACTGCAGCCGGTCAAGGTGAGCGCGGCACCGAGAAGCAGAAGCGCCAGCCGCGTCATCCGCGCAGTCCCTTCTCGTGGGCGACGACACGCGCGGTGGCCACGATGTGTTCGGCCTCGACGGCTGCGTCAGTGATCGAGGAGAGGTCGAACGGTGCCGGCAACAGCAGTTCGGTATTGCGGTCGAACGGAGATCCCCGTCGCATGATAGGTGACTCCGCCCAGTCATTGAGCGCAAATTCACGACTTCGCGACGCTAGGTCGAGCGTCGACCCGCTCGAGCCGGGAGTCGGTGATGCCGCGTGATCAATGACCGTCGTGAAAAGCGAGAGAGTTCCGTCGCGGTTGTCGATGATTTCTACGACCTGCTGTTGCTGCGGGAAGTCGATGCACGATGCAGTCGTGATCTCCCAGAAGCCCGCTGTGGAGTTGCCGTGCGGCAGGATTTGGTTCAGGTGGGTGTGACCGTTGAGCCAGCCGACGACCACCGGGTACCGTAGGAGGAGATCGACGAACTCCTCTGCTCCGTACAGCTTGTCCGTGTCGCCTGCGCGCTGCGCGCGATTCTCGAGGGTCAAGCTGTTGTGGTGGCTGAAGATGAGCACTAGCCGGTTCTCGGCTTGCGCCGCAGCGAGTTCGGTCTCGAGCCACCGAAACTGCTGCTCTGGGACCGCGCCATCCGGCCCCGCAACCTGGTTGCAGGTGTCAAGACCGAAGGCCCGGATGAACGGAGTCAGGTCTGCCTTCCACCAGGTCTCACCCGTCTCCAGATTGCGTCGGGTGAAGCCGTGACCGACTGGTCCCGGAGAAACCTCGGTGGCGAAATGCTCGGCCATGAACTCTGCTTGGGCAAACAGGTAACGGTCGGGGTCGGCGGGCACCGCGCGAAAACCGGGGCGCCCCAGTGCGACACCGAGTGCATCCGTAGCTCGACCAAGCGCGCTAGTCGTGGCAGCGTACCCGCCCAAGACCGTGGAGGCGGTCGCGTCAAGAGTCCATGCCTTCTGGCCACCCACGGCCAACGCATGAAGTTGCGAACTGAGATCGAAGGTTCCCAAGAGGAGCGTGTCGTGGTTGCCGTACACCGCGTACCACGGGGCGGGTAGGCCGGGCGTATCGACGGGGTGCGCCACCGAGTCGTCGAGAAGCCTCGGTAGCTTCGGGAATCCGTACTCGCCGAACGCGCCGCCCGCAGGGTCCCCCGGCCGGTAGGCCCACACCGCCTCGCTCCAGGCCTGAACCCCATTGAACCGAGGGCCGATTCCGGTCGTTGGGTCGACTGTGACCCCGTCAAGCATGTCGATGTACCAGCGGAGTTCTTTGTGGGAGTGCATGTCGGCGCTATCGCCGGTGACGATCGCCGCGCCCATCGCGGCTCCCGTCAGTGGACTGTAGCGCAGCTGTGAGAACGCCTGCACGGTCGACGAGGTCACGTGCAGTGAGAGAGGATCCTGGGGGTGAAACGCTGAGCCCCATGAAGCGTGATCTTGAACGATCATTGGCTCGATGCGCCCGGGAGACTGGGCATCGATTACGTGCATATCGGAGAGATGCCCTAGGTAGAGGAGTGAGCGTCGTGCCGCCACCCTCGCCGGACTGAGCGGCCGCTTGAGGAGATCCACTCGGGGCAGGTAACTCTCTCCGGGGCCCGCTACCAGCTTGTGGTAGCTGCCCGAGACCACACCGCCCTGGCGGATTGTCTGAAGAAGGGTGCTCGGGGCATCGGCAAGGGGATCCGCGGCCGCAGCCGCGCTCGAGCCCACAACCTCGACACTCAACCCGGTGGCGGCTGCGGCTGCGGCTGCGGCAGCGAGAAACTGACGACGGGAAAGCCCGGCCATCAGGCCTCAGCTTCGGCGGCCGACACCGTCGCGCCCAGGAACCGGATGAACGTGGCAATCCAGCCGAAGATGATGATGAACACGACGAGTTCGAAGAACGTCAGGTTGAAGTAGCCCGTCACCGCGAACAGGATGACCGATCCCACCATCACCAGGAAGAAGCCTCCGGTCACGGCGAAGAAGGTCCACGGCATCCCACGCAAGACGATTGGCGAGCTGAGAAGCAGCAAGAAGAATGCCACCGCCATCCCTGCGGCGCAGACGTTGTGAAGGGTGGCGTTCACCGAAAGCGGAAAGAGTCCGACCCCAGCGAGCATCAGCCCCATGATGACGAAGAGCGTCGACATGGTGCGGGCACTCCAGCGATAGCGCAAAACCTTGAGCTCAACCAAAGCTGTGATGTCACGCTGAAGGTAGAGCGAGAAGGTTGTGACGAGCAGACCAGCGATGATGAGTGAAGTGTTGAACAGGTTCGCTGAACGGTCGCCCAGCATACCGAGCTTAGAGAAGTGGTACTCCCACCAGAGCGGATCCGATGCGGTGGCCATGCTCACCAGCACCGTGATGGAGATGAACAGCACCAAGAGCGTGGTCAGCTTCGCGGTGTCAATCTTCGAGACAGAGAGGTAGACGATGTAGGCGACCATTCCGGCGGATGCTCCGACGCTCACCGCAGACACCCAGCCGTCGAGTGTCACCCCTTTGAAGCTGAGCGAGAGCAGCACGAACACCGCAATCGTGCCGATCGCAGCGAGCAGGGCATGAACGGCCGCGACGTTGGTTGCATCAAGGATGAACTTCCACGACGCAAGGTCGAGCCGCCATTGCTGGTTAGGCAGATGCCGAGCTCGCCAGTACCCGACGTAGCTCGCGACAACGGCGACGACCAGCACGACGATCGCTGCAAGGAGACCGATCGACCAGCCCCCCCAGAGGGGCGGAGACTCGCCGACAAAGACGAGTCCACCAACGACTGCGCCGATGACCGCGGCCATAATGCCGACCACGACGGCTTCGGATTCGAGCCCCACGGTCGTTCGTGATTCTGAGCGCACTTGCAACACGGGTTCAGCCATGGCGCCAGCCTAGGGGCGGCGCCGAATGGGAGTACCGAGGACTCGCGGGGAGGCTAGGCGGAGTCGACCGACTCCGCATCGTCGTCGATCCACAGGTCGTCGTCGGCGCGAAGAGTTTGCCAAGCGGCATAAGCGACCGCGGCCGCAGCGACAACTCCGAGGCCGATAAGGATGTAGCGGCCAGGGCCCGAGGAAGGCTTCGGCTGGATGAGGCCGACGCGAGTGCCGACGTCGGTTCCGAGCTTGGTGGCGCGAGTAATCGCATCCCGAACCTGCTTGTTCTTGGCCACCTCGATCGCCGCAAGCGCCGTGCCGAGAGCTGACGACATTGCTGGCAGCACGTCGTCGACGAGTCGGTCGCGAGTGTGCTTTGCCGCCGAGCGCGCACTGGAAACACCGGATGCGACGGCCGGCTTCAGGCGGTCTTCGTACGCGTCGCGCACCCGGGGGCCGACCTCCTCGCGTGTGTAGTGAGCCGCTTGACGGCTGGCATCGCGCACAACCTTGGCCGCCTGATCGAGCAACTCGCGCTGCTCGTCCCACAAGTCTTCGGCCTGGCTCTTCAGGCGATTGAGTTCCTTTTGACGCTTGCGACTCAGTGCCACGAGATAACCTCCACGATTGGTCTATCTGAGCTTCCATCCTGCCACGACATGCAAGAATTGACGCCATGTCTCTGCATACTGCTGTCGCCACGATGAAGACCAACCTCGGAACCATCACCCTCAACCTCTACGGAAACCACGCACCTAAGACGGTCGCAAATTTTGTGGGTCTGGCCAGTGGCACGAAGGAGTGGACGCACCCGAAAACCGGAAAAGTGTCGACCGACAAGCTGTACGACGGTGTGGTCTTCCACCGCATCATCAAGGAGTTCATGCTCCAGGGCGGCGACCCATTGGGCCAAGGGATCGGCGGACCGGGCTACGAGTTCGACGACGAGATCCACGGTGAGCTAACCTTCGGGGAGCCCTACATTCTGGCGATGGCCAACGCCGGCCTTCGTGGTGGCAAGGGGACCAACGGGTCTCAGTTCTTTATCACGACAGTTGCCACGCCCTGGCTTCAGGGCAAGCACACCATCTTTGGGGCAGTTGCCGACGAGGATTCGAAGAAGGTTGTCGACGCCATCGAGGCAGTCGAGACTGATTCTCGTGACAAGCCGCTGAGCGACGTTGTCATCGAGAGCATCACGATCACCGAAGTCTGACCTACCCGTGACTAGCGCGCCGGATACCTCGCGCGGAGCGTGTTACCGGCATCCCGACCGGCCGAGCTTCGTGCTGTGTCAACGCTGTGGCCGAACTATCTGTCCTCAGTGCCAGACTCAGGCGGCTGTCGGGGTGCACTGCCCGGAGTGCGTACGTGAGGCTCGCGCCACCGCACCGCGCACCCGGCCAGCCATCGTTACGTCGCTGCGATCGGGCAACACCCCGGTCGTCACCTACTCGATCATCGCGCTATGTCTCGTGGTCTTCATCGCGCAGAACGTTCCGGGCACGGTGGGAACCCTGGTCGACATCTACGGGGCGTATCGTCCGGCGTACACCGAACTCATCCCTTGGACAATGATCACCTCAATGTTCCTTCACGGGTCGATCCCGCACTTCGCGCTCAACATGTTTTCGCTCTACATCTTCGGGTCGATCCTTGAGCGGTCCCTCGGCCGGCTACGGTTCACCGCTCTGTACTTCGTGAGCGGGTTCGGGGGCTCGGTCGCAGTGCTGCTTCTGGCTCCGGGGATCGCAGTGGTCGGGGCATCCGGGGCAATATTTGGCCTGCTTGGCGCGTACTTTGTGATTCAGCGAAGACTGGGTGGTAACAACCTTCAGTTGATTATTCTGATCGTGCTGAACCTCGTGATCGGTTTTGTGCCCGGTCTCAACATCGCCTGGCAGGCCCACGTCGGTGGACTCATTGCTGGTGCCGCAGTCGCGTTTGTCTACGTACGCACGAGCCGCACCGATCAGCGGAGAACGCAGATCCTCGGCGTCGTCGGAATCGCTGCTGCCCTGGTCCTTACAACGATCGCCGCCGTCGCCCTACGGTGAACCTGAAGTTATCCACAGGCTTTCCACAGTGGGCATAACTACAGCGGTCCAAATCGGTGAGATTGTGCGTTGTAATCTCACCGAATGGCTCTGGAAACACAAAACGATCGAGCCCATCCCGTCCCTCGAAAAACTCGAACAATCGGCCTCGTCTTACATTGCGG
>JANOED010000010.1:0-8452 GCA_031413035.1 Leifsonia sp.
TCGACCTTCACCGAGCGCGAGATCGTCGTGCTCGCGACGACGGCCGCCCAGGTCAACTATTGGGCGCGGGTCATCCAGTCGCTGGGCTGCCCGCCCGAGTGAGCGGTGCCAGACTTGAGCGCATGACCGAGCCTGAGCCCGCTCCTGCACCGCACCCGAAGCTCGACGAACTGATCGCCGTTCTCGAGCGCCTGCGTGCGCCCGGAGGCTGTGCGTGGGATCGCGAGCAGACACACGAATCGCTCGTGCAGTACCTCGTCGAGGAGACGTACGAGCTCGTTGACGCGATTGAGGCCGGCGATAGTGCCGAACTCATGGAGGAGCTCGGTGATGTGCTCTATCAGGTCGTCTTCCACAGTGACATCGCCGCAGAGGCGGGCCAGTTCACCCTCGAGGATGTCGCCGCTCACATGACCGCGAAGATGATCGGTCGGCACCCGCACGTCTTTGGTGACACGGTAGCTGAGACTGCGGACGACGTCATGGCGGTCTGGGACGACCTTAAGCGCACCGAGAAGCCGCATCGCACGAGCGCGCTTGACGGCATCCCGCAATCGATGCCCGCCTTGGCGCTCGCCGACAAGCTCCTCGGGCGCGCACACAAGGTGGGCCTGCTGGATGCCACGAAAGCCGGCGCGGTCAACGTCGGCGCGGTTAAAGTCACTGACGAAGACGAGCTAGGTCCGCTGCTACTGGCGATCGTGGCATCCGCGAAGGCAAACGGTCTCGACTCCGAACGCGCGCTCAGGTCGGCGCTTCGCCAACTGCAAGACGAGATTCGCGAACACGAGAACGCCAGCTGACCTTACAGCTCGGCTGACCTGCGACAATCGACGCATGGCGTCACCCGTGAATCCCCCGCGCGGCATGCGCGACTTCCTGCCGGCGGAGAAGGCGCAGCGCGAGCGCATCTTGGGTGTGATCCGCGAGAGCTTCCGCGTACACGGTTTTGACGAGATCGAGACGCCCGTCGTCGAGGAGAGCGACCGGCTACATGCCGGCCTCGGTGGCGACAACGAGAAGCTCGCCTACGCGGTGATGAAGCGCGGGCTGAGTGTTGACGATTTGCGCGCGGCGGAGGACCCGCTTGAACTCGCCGACCTGGGGCTGCGTTTCGACCTCACAGTGCCGCTCGCACGCTTCTACGCCAGTCACCGGGGCGAGCTGCCGTCAGTGTTTCGTGCGATTCAGATCGCGCCCGTGTGGCGAGCCGAGCGGCCGCAGAAGGGTCGCTATCGGCAGTTCGTGCAGTGTGACATCGATGTGATCGGGGAGTCCGGCCTGGTCGCAGAGGTTGAGTTGATCACGGCGACGACCGCGGCACTGACGGCGCTCGGCCTTGAGGGCTGCGTCATCCGGATCAACGATCGTCGCATTTTGCGGCACCTTGTCGGCTACTGGGGGATCCCGCCGGAGCAGTACGAGCGCGCGCTGATCGCCCTCGACAAGGAGGACAAGATCGGTGTTGACGGTGTCGTCGAGGAACTGCGCGAGCTGGGCATCGGTGACCCCGAGCTGATCGGTGGCACCCTCACCGAACTCGCGGCGCTGCCCGACGACGGGTGGAGACTGTCGCCAGAACCGTGGCTCAACGTCGCCGTCTACGACGAGTTGCGGTCGATTCGCGAGGCTGTTGGTTCGGCGGCCCGAATCGTGTTCTCGCCGAACCTCGTGCGGGGGATGGGCTACTACACCGGCGCGATCTTCGAGGTTGCGCACCCCGCACTCGGCTATTCCCTCGGTGGTGGAGGTCGCTACGACGGCATGATCGGCCGCTTCCTCGGCAGTGACGTGCCCGCGGCGGGCTTCTCCCTCGGTTTCGAGCGGCTGGTCGAGCTGGTCGAGTTACCGGCCCCTGATGCTGCGGATGCCACCGTGCTCATCCACGACGCCGATACCGAGCTGGCCACTCTCGTCGCCCTGCAGGTCGCACTCATCGCATCCGGACGACGGGTGCGACTCGAGCGCAGGCCGCGCAACCTCGGTTCCCTCTTGGCGCAGCTCGAGGCATCTGGCTTCGCACAGTTCGCCTTCGTCACCGCCGAGACGGCTTCGATCGACGATCTGGAGTTCAAACCGCTCGGCTAGAGTACGTAGTCGCAGCGACAGTCTGCATTCCACCACCACACTTTTCTGCAGAGGAGTTCACCATGGCCTTGATCGAGGCAGTTGGCGCCCGCGAAATTCTCGACTCCCGGGGTAACCCGACGGTAGAGGTCGAGGTTCTTCTCGAAGACGGAATTGTCGCCCGCGCGGCCGTGCCGTCTGGTGCATCGACCGGAGCGTTTGAGGCCTATGAGCTTCGCGATGGCGATAAGAGCCGCTACCTCGGCAAGGGCGTGCAGAAGGCCGTCGAGTCGGTGCTCGATGTTCTCGGCCCGGCCATCGAAGGCTTCGATGCTGCCGACCAGCGTCTCATCGACGCTGAGATGATCGAGCTCGACGGAACCGACAACAAGAAGAAGCTCGGCGCTAACGCGATCCTAGGGGTCTCGCTCGCCGTCGCGAAGGCCGCGGCCGACTCTGCCGACCTGCCCCTGTTCCGCTACCTCGGTGGGCCGAACGCCCACACTCTTCCCGTGCCGATGATGAACATCATCAACGGTGGCGCGCACGCCGACACGGCGCTCGACATCCAAGAGTTTATGGTGCTGCCGATCGGCGCCGAGACCTTCGCTGAGGGATTGCGCTGGGGCACCGAGGTCTACCACGCCCTCAAGGGCGAGCTCAAGAAGGCCGGCCAGAACACCGGGCTCGGCGACGAGGGCGGCTTCGCCCCCGACCTACCGGGAGCCCGCGCGGCGCTCGACTTCATCGTTAAGGCCATCGAGACCGCCGGCTTCACCCCCGGCAAGGACTTCGCCCTGGGCCTCGACGTCGCAGCAACCGAGTTCTTCGCCAATGATGTGTACTCCTTCGAGAAGCAGACTCTCACCGGTGAGCAGCTCACCGCCTTCTGGGTCGGTCTCGTCAGGGACTACCCGCTCGCGACTATTGAAGATCCACTCGCCGAAGACGACTGGGCGGGCTACGCCCACCTCACCGCCGAGCTCGGCGACATGGTGCAGATCGTCGGCGATGACCTGTTCGTGACCAACCCCACGCGACTCAATCGGGGCATCGACGAGAAGGTCGCCAACTCGATCCTCGTCAAGGTCAACCAGATCGGTACCCTCACCGAGACGCTCGATGCGGTTGCTATGGCCCAGCACGCTGGCTACACCACGATCATTTCGCACCGCTCGGGCGAAACTGAGGACACCACGATCGCCGACCTCGCGGTCGCCACCGATTCGGGGCAGATCAAGACGGGCGCTCCTGCGCGTTCCGACCGCGTTGCGAAGTACAACCAGTTGCTGCGTATCGAGGAAGAACTGGGCGATGCCGGAGTGTATGCGGGTCGTTCGGCGTTCCCCCGTTTCCAAGGTTAGGCGCTTACGATCTAACGCATGGTCAAGCGCCCGGAAATAAGGGGTGACGGCACCCGCAAGGTAGCCGTCACCTTGCCTCGGGAAGAGGCCGCGCCCGAACACTGGCTGCGCACGATCCGCCTCTCCGGCTTCACCGTGCTCATGCTCGGCTTGGTCATTCTTGCCGTGGTGGTGCTTGCCCCGAATCTGCGCATACTGATCGAACAGCAGCAGCAGATCGCTCGGCTCGAACAGGAACTCGCGCAGACCCAGAGCAACGTCGAAGAGCTTGAGCAGGATGTCGCGCGGTGGAGCGACCCCGCGTACATCGAGGCACAGGCGCGGGAACGCCTGCTCTACGCCTACCCGGGGGATGTGAGCTACCTCGTGATCGGTGAAGCCGAGCTGCCGACAACAGCAAACGGCCAACCGATCAGCGACGAGATCCAGACGACCCGGGTCGATTGGCTCGGCACTCTGCTGTCGAGCATCTACACCGCCGGTCTTACGGATGCACTTCCGATCGACCTCGTCGATCCCGCCCTTGAGGGTGCGCAGTGATTGAGGGTGCACAGTGACTCGCCCTCCTTTCGACCCGCCCACGCCGGCGGACATCGACGCGGTATCACGCCAGCTCGGCCGTCCCGCCCGTGATGTCATTGGCATCGCCGCGCGGTGCGCCTGCGGCAACCCCGTGGTCGTCGCCACCCGCCCCCGCTTGACCGACGGCACGCCGTTCCCCACGTTCTACTACCTCACCCATCCGGCGGCGACGGCAGCAGTGTCTACCCTCGAGGCGGAGGGGCAGATGCCCGGCCTCGCAGCACTCCTGAGCGGCGAGGTCGCCGTGGCCTACCGGCAGGCCCACGAGCAGTACCTTGCCGATCGCGAGAGCATCGAGACCGTCGACGAGATCGTGGGCATTTCCGCAGGCGGAATGCCCGATCGCGTCAAGTGCCTACACGCGCTCGTTGGTCATGCGCTCGCCGCCGGCCCTGGTGTCAACCCGATCGGTGATCTCGCGCTTGAGCGGTCGACGTGGAGTCCCGCGGTGTGTCAGTGCGTCGACGTGGTGGAGCTGGTCGAGACCGAGGTGACGACGTGAGACGCGGGTTCGCTGCCGCGCTCGTGACAGCGGTCGCGGCATCCGTTCTCGCAGGCGGAAGCGTGGCGCAGGCCGATGAGATCCGGGACAGCCAGTATTGGCTTGACGACTTCGGTATCCGAGATGCGTGGCGCACCACCGAAGGCGAAGGCGTGACGATCGCAATCATCGACACCGGCGTCGACGGCAGGGTGGCAGAGCTGCAGGGTGCAGTGGTGGGCGGCACCGACTTCTCCGGGCTTGGCTCGTCGAACGGCCAGCGCCCGGTCGGATCGGTAGGTAGCGAGCACGGCACCATGGTGGCCGGGCTCGCGGTCGGTCGCGGCGCGGGCGGCAACAAGGGTGTAATCGGTGCGGCACCCGCTGCGTCGGTGCTGTCAATCTCGATCGGCTTCGGTGAGGGCGGCGTCAGCTCTGATGACCAGATCGCTCAGGCCGTTCGCTGGGCAGTCGACAATGGTGCAGACATCATCAACATGTCGTTGACCCGCAACACCCTCGATTGGCCAGAGAGTTGGGACGACGCCTTCCTCTACGCGCAGGAGAACGACGTCGTCGTCGTTGCCGCGGCCGGCAACCGAGGTTCTGGCACCACCCAGGTCGGCGCTCCCGCGACCATGCCGGGAGTGCTCACGGTGGCTGGCGTGAACGCCAATGGTCAGGCAAGCTTCGACGCGTCATCGCAGGGCATCACGATTGCCGTGGCTGCCGCCAGCGAAGACTTGGTCGGGGTCGTGCCCGGCGGCGGTCACGTGCTGTGGAACGGCACAAGCGGGGCAACCCCGATCGTTGCGGGAATCGTCGCACTAGTGCGTGCCGCCTACCCGAATCTGGATGCCGCGAACGTCATCAACCGCGTCGTCGCCACCGCCCGTGACGCTGGCGCCCCCGGGCCCGACCCCATCTACGGGTTCGGACTCATCGACGCCGGGGCCGCGGTCGGCGCAGCCGTTCCCGTCGTCGACGAGAATCCCATGGGCGACCTAGCCGAGTGGATCACGATTTACCGCAGGGCGGATGCAACCCCGTCGCCCCTGCCGAGCGAGGCACCCCGCGCGACCCTTCCGCCGGTCGCGGCCGGTCCCGACAGTCCGCTCGGGACACTCCTGCCCACGGTGAACCTGCTCAGAAATGTCGGGGTTCCGCTCGGCGTCATCGCCATCTTCGTCGCGCTGGCGACGGCCCTAGCTGTCGCGGCGGTTCGGCGGTTCAGGTCACCCCCGCCGAGCCTGTAGATTAGGTGTGAACTTTCCTCTGAGGAGCCCACCACTCGTGCCCAAGATTCTCATCGTTGGCGGCGGCTACGCCGGTTTCTACACCGCACTCAAGCTCGAAAAATGGCTTGCGCGAAACGAAGCCGAAGTAACCATCGTCGACCCCCTTCCGTACATGACGTACCAGCCCTTCCTCCCTGAGGTCGCGGCGGGGTCCATCGAGCCGAGGCACGCCGTGGTTTCCCACCGTCGGCACCTCAAGCGCACGCGCGTAATCACTGCGAAGGTCACTGCGATCAGCCACGCGACCAAGACCGCGACCATCACTCCGCCGGTGGGCGAGCCGTGGAGCGAGGCCTACGACATCATCGTTGTGACTGCGGGGGCGATTACTCGCACGTTCCCGATCCCCGGTCTTGCCGACGAGGCGATCGGAATGAAGAACATCGAAGAGGCGATTGCTGTTCGCGACCGCATGCTCTCCTGCTTTGACAAGGCATCCAACCTGCCGGCTGGCCCCGAACGCGACCGCCTGCTGACGTTCGTCGTCATCGGTGGCGGCTTTGCTGGCATTGAGACGTACGGGGAGATGCGCAGCTTCGCGTCATCCCTCATCGCGCTCTACCCAACCCTGACCTTTGATGATGTGCACTTCCACCTCATCGAGGCGATGGGGCGCATCATGCCTGAGGTGTCGCTCAAGACCAGCCTCTGGGTCATCAAGAACCTCGAGCAGCGTGGCGCGCCCATCCACCTCGACACGCAACTCACCTCAGCGGTGGGTGGCAAGGTTGAAATGTCGACCGGAGAGACCTTCGAGTCAGACACGATCGTGTGGACTGCTGGAGTTATTGCCAGTCCGATGCTGAGCGACACCGACCTCCCCGTCGAAGAGCGTCGGCGCCTGCGTGTACAAGCCGACTTGCGCGTGATCAACGACCAGGGTGTCGTCGAGGGCGCGTGGGGTGCTGGCGATGTCTGTGCGGTGCCCGATCTCACCGGCGACGGTATCGGCGGCTTCTGCGTTCCGAACGCTCAGCACGCGGTTCGCCAGGGCAAGCTCATGGCCAAGAACATCGTGGCTGTGCTGCGCGGAGAGACACCGAAGGACTACTTCCACAAGAACCAAGGCGCCGTTGCCGGCATCGGGCTCTACCACGGTGTATTCCAGTCGGGCAATCTCGCGTTCAAGGGCCTGATCGCGTGGTTCATGCACCGTGGATACCACGGCCTCGCGATCCCGAAGTGGGAGCGCAAGATCCGCGTCTTCGGCAACTGGATTCTCAACTTCTTCCTTCGCCGCGACACCCTCGCACTCGAGGCTCGCTCGCACCCGCGGGCAGCGTTCGAGGAGTTCGCTGTCCGACCCAAGGCCTAGCCGCCGCGTGGCAGACTGGGGCGACGCCCCGGTAGCCCAATCGGCAGAGGCAGACGACTTAAAATCGTCACAGTCAGGGTTCGAGTCCCTGCCGGGGCACGAAGGAGCGACCGGATGACCTCACGATGATCGACATTTCGTCGCCGCCCACTGAGCAACCGTGGCGGGGCTCGCCAGCGAAGTACTGGGGCGGCCTTACAGGGGCAACCGCCGCCCTCGACACTCCGTTTGGTGCCATCTCGGTGCCGGCGCTCGCCCACAACGCTCACGACATGCTCGTTCCTAAACCTGATACAATTCAGCCTCAACAAAAAACATATATTGCTTCTTACATTGACAGCCTGGAAACAGCGTTGTACAGCACTGATTTTGCTGACCCGGATGAAGGATATAGAAAGTATATGGATATACCATCCTTTATAGATTATTTCCTTGTCAACGAGTTATCTAGAAATGCGGATGGGTTCAAGAAGAGCGTTTTCTTTCATAAAGATAAATACTCAAACGGGGGCAAGTTAAGAGCCGGTCCGGTATGGGACTTTGACTGGAGTTTCAAAAATCAAAATTACTGCTTCTTTAACAACTTGCAAGGAGAAGGTTGGGCACATCATATCAATGATTGCAACGTTGATAATTATTCTACCGGTTGGTACATCAGGTTGTTGCAGGATAGTACTTTTCAAAATGAGCTTAGATGTACCTACGAACAATACAGACAAAACATGCTGGACACAGCCACTCTTTTCTCCTACATTGACAGTATGGGTGCCACTGTACAAAATGCCCAGGCAAGGCATTTTCAAAAATGGTCTTTACTTGGCCACACCGGACCTGATTGGGAAATTGAACCCGTTGCCGCTACCTACAATGCCGAGCTTGATACACTTAAAAATTGGATCAATAAACGGCTACAGTGGCTGGATGCAAATATTCCCGGAGTTTGCATAACAACAAGTGTAACGGAAAGCAGCTTGTCCGGCAGCGTGAATTGTTACCCCAACCCAACAAGTAGCTATCTTATAATTGATTATTCCTTGCCATCTGCAATGAATGTATCTGTTCGCCTTTATAATTATTTAGGGACAGAAGTTTTATCAAACACCCCAAGAACGCAAAGCACAGGGCAGCATTCCCTAAAGCTCGAAACCAAAACTCTTTCGAATGGTGTTTACATTTTAAAATTTGAAAGAGGGAATGATGTTATATCTAAAATAATAATTGTTACGAAATATTAGTCTTTGCCATGACAGCTAAACTCAAGAACACCATCAGGAGCTTCTAACAACCTGCACCGCGAACTTCAAACAGTTGTACCTTGAACGAGCAGTAGCACGAACGCATAACA
>JANOED010000011.1:0-4214 GCA_031413035.1 Leifsonia sp.
GGAAGCGTGCCAGTCTTTGTCGGTTTCAACGCGGGATTCGATTGGATGTTTGTTGCCGACTACTTCCAACGTTTTCTTGGACGCAACCCCTTCGGCCACTCGGCGCTCGACATCAAGAGCTATTTTCACGCGATCGCTGGGGGAGATTGGGCGCACACCAGCATGCGTTTCCTTGCGCCACGCTACCTTCATGGACGAAAGTTGACTCACAACGCACTGGGAGATGCTCGGGACCAGGCGGAGTTGTTTCGCGCAGTGCGCGCGGAAGCCGCCCAGATCCGACCGCAGCGCGCATAGTGGCCCCCTGAAGTTGGGAGAACGCGCGATGAGCGAGAACAGTAGCGACGACATCCAGAGCATCATCGATTCGGCGAAGCGGCTGGGAGTTGAACTCGACGAGGCGGCCACGATTCAGTGGCTCGCGGCGATGGCGGCCAGCGATGACGGCAATGTGGTTGTTGACACCGACAGCGGAACGTTTGGTCACAAGGTGTCCATGCTCGACTTCAGTGGACGCGACCTGGAGCGATTCCGACGCATCGGCTCGATTGTCGAGGTCACGGGTCCCGAAGGTGTCGCGGAAAGCGCTCTTGCGTTGTCTGGGTCTGCCGCGCAGTCGAAGATCCAAAGTTTTCCGGGTGACTGCGACTACTTTCAGCGGCTCAACATTAAGTCAGCCACCCGTGAGGGTGCTACGGCGATCATGGCTCAACTCATGCGCGACAAGGTGCTCACGACCCTCCAAGGGCCGGATTTTCAGTTTCTCGAGGCGAAGCTCGGCAGCTTCGCCTGGGATTGCACTCAGAACGGAATCCCGCGCCGCAAGGGCAGTCCTATCAGCTGGACCAGCGACGATGTGAGCCGCGGCTCGATCGATGTGGTCACCGAGGATGGTGCGCAGGTCACACTCAACTGGAACGAGGTCGCCCTCGACCCGGGTTGGTGCAAGCTCGACTGGGTTGTCGCTGATCCCGACCGGCGCAGACTCTCAAACGCGAGCAACGTGATCGACGTTACGTGGGAGTCGCCCGACGGCGAAATTGTTCCCCTCGACGGATACCTCGACGCGTTCTTCCAAGAGGTCTACCTCGACGCGGGAGACCTTCCGGTCTTCGCCAAGCTTGCCGAGTTCGTGTCGGATGACGCTCTCGATGAGTACGTCGAGCGCCTCGAGGAGGAGGTGCAGAAGTACCTGACGAAGAGCCTCAACTACGGCAAGGCAGCCAAACGCATGTATAACGTGTTCAGGTTGTCGGGCAGGCACCTGGATGCCGCGTTCGTTCGTGAACTCTTCGATGAGCCGACCACGATCCTTTACCAAGTCTGGTCGCTCATCGTTACGCTCGACAATGCCACGCAGCCGGGTTCATCAATTCCTATCGAGGCGGTGCAGGCCCAAGCCGACACGCTCGTGCTCGAGGTGGTGCGCGCACTTGACGGCGAACAGGAAACCGAGATTGTCGAGGCGCTGCTGCTGTTACGCCAGACGTTGTCGGGTCAGGAGACCGGCGAGAGAAGAAGCGCTGAGGTCGAAAGCGCCCAGACAAAGGTCGTCAACCTGATCAATAACTTTTTCCGCGATCGGCTCGAAGCGATGCCGTCAATCAAGGAATACATCGCGAACGTGCAGGCTCGCGAGACCGCCCACTAGCCGCTGAGGATCACAGGCTTGCGAGAGCCTCGTCGATGATTCCCACGGCCTCGAGGATCAGCTCATTGCTGATCGCGAGGCTCGGCAGAAAGCGCAGAACATTGCCGTAAGTGCCGGCCGTTAGTAGCAAGACACCATTCTGGGCCGCGAACGCGGCGATCGCGGTCACGGCTGCCGGATTGGGTTCGAGGGTTCCCGCCTGCACCAGTTCGATTGCGATCATCGCACCGATGCCACGAACCTCGCCGATGATCGGGTAGCGACCTTGGAGCTCGACCAGTGCTGGCTTGAGCACGCTCTCGATGCGCTCCGCCTCGGCAAGGAGGTTGTGAGCCTCGATCTGCTCGAACACCGCGATCGCCGCAGCCGAAGAAACCGGATTGCCGCCGAACGTGCCGCCCAGACCGCCAGGTTGCGCGGAATCCATGATCTCGGCGCGACCGGTGACGGCCGCGAGCGGCAGGCCGCCAGCGATTCCCTTGGCCGAGAGAACCATGTCGGGCACGAGCCCAAAGTGTTCACTCGCGAAGTACTTGCCCGTTCGTGCCATGCCGCTCTGGATCTCGTCCGCAATGAACACGATGCCGTTCGCTGTGCACCATTCCTGAAGAGCGGGGAGGTAACCCTTGGCGGGCACCTGGAAGCCGCCTTCACCCTGGATCGGCTCGACGACCAGGCAGGCGAGATCACCGGCACTCACGGTCTTCTCGAGGTACGAGATGGTGCGTGCCGCGGCATCCGCACCGCTCAGCCCATCGCGGTAGGGGTAGGAGCTAGGAGCGCGATACACGTCCCCTGCAAAAGGACCGAAACCGATCGAGTACGGCGATGCCTTGAAGTTCATGGCCATGGTGAGGTTGGTTCGGCCGTGATAGGCGTGCTCAAGCACGCCTATGCCATTGCGGCCGGTGTACTTGCGCGCGATCTTCACCCCGTTCTCGACTGCCTCCGCGCCGGAGTTGACGAGCACGCTCTTCTTGGCGAAGTCTCCGGGCGTGTGCCGCGCGAGGTACTCGGCGACCCGAACATAGCCCTCATACGGCGTGACTGTGAAAAGGGTGTGCGTGAGCTTGGCGAGCTGCTCGGTAGCTCCGGCGACGACTGCGTCATCGGTGTGGCCGATCGTGGTCACGCCAATTCCCGCACCTAGGTCGATGAACTGGTTGCCGTCGACGTCGACCACAATCGCGCCGTGGGCGCGATCAATGTAGACAGGCAGCGCCGCGGTGACGCCAACCGGAACGACAGCAAGTCGCCGCTCATGAAGGACTTGAGACTTGGGGCCGGGAATCGCTGTAACGATACGGCGTTCCTGAGTAACGGCAGCTGTCGTGGGCGCGAGGATGTCAGTCATAGTGTTACCAGTTTATCGCCGATCCACACGGCTCATTCAGGCTTCGTGCGACAGGATGTACATCGACTTGCTTAACCCATCTGAAAGGTGCCCAGTGCGCACTGTCGTCATTCTGGCCGCGACCGGCCTCGTGTTCTCTTTGGCCGCGTGCACCGCGGCCCCACCGGCCTCGACGGAGTGTGCGGCGACCCCTGCGGGGTCCGCCTCTAACGCGGTCACAGTCACCGGAGATTTCGGCTCGAAGCCGGAGATCACCTTCAACTCGCCAACCGCGTCGGTCAGCACTGAAAGGACCGTTGTAATCGTCGGTGACGGCGAGCTAGCCCTCGCCGGCGACACCGTCGCAGTGGATTATGTTCTTCTGAACGGGGCGACCGGTGCGGAGATCGCGGCGAGCGAGTACGTCACCGGATCGGCGGTTGACTTCCCCCTCGATGTCGCAGAGTTCCTCCCCGGGATCGTGAAGACTCTCGAGTGCACCACAGTGGGATCGCGCGTTGTTGGAGTGATCCCTCCTATTGATTCATTCGGCGACGTCGGCTCGGAGCAATTGGGCCTGGCGGCGGGTGAGGACATGGTTTTCGTGGCTGACGTCATCTCAATCGCTCCCCCGGTTGTCCCGCCGCTGCCGCGGGCAGATGGCGAGGATCAGCCCGCGACCGAAGGATTCCCGACTGTAGTTCTTGACGCCGATGGTCGCCCCACGGTCACAATTCCGGATGCCGCACCGCCAGCAGAGCTTGGCATTGCGGTGCTCAAGCAGGGCAGCGGTGCTGTCGTCGAAGATGGCGCCGACGTTACGGTGCACTACGTCGGGATCAACTGGAATACCGGGGTGATCTTCGACGAGAGTTGGGCGCGCGGTGAGCCGTCGACGTTCAACACTGGTGCGGTCATAGCTGGGTTCACTGCGGCGCTCGTGGGTCAGACCGTCGGGTCGCAGATCATCGTCGTGATCCCGCCAGATCAGGGCTATGGCCCCGAGGGCCGCGCGCCCGACATCGGGGGCACGGACACCCTCATCTTCGTCATCGACATTCTGGGTATCGCGTAAGCCATCCGGCCGAGAGTGCGCGCAGGCGCACTACTGTGAACCCATGCGCAGAGTGATCATCCTCGGCTCGACTGGATCGATCGGAACCCAGGCGCTCGAGGTAATTGCTGCGAACCCTGACCTATTCACTGTCGTAGGTCTGGCGGCCGGTAGCA
>JANOED010000012.1:0-7541 GCA_031413035.1 Leifsonia sp.
CGGCCTTTTTCTTCACCACGACCATGATGTCATCGCGCGCTCCGGATACCACGTCATGCACCGTGCGCCGACCGAACTCCTCGCGCAAACCCGCGTTGACGGTCTGCGCCAGACGCGTTCGGGCAAGGGTTTCATCGCCGCCGACCGAAATGTAATACTGCCTGACGTCATGGATCCGCCACTTGACGAAGGAATCCACCAGCACCGGCTTCTTCTCCGAGGTGATGAAGCGCAGCGGCTCCGCGTCGTCGTAGGTGAGGATGCGCATGTCGAAGTAGCGCACCTTCTGGATCAGCGGCCACTTGAAATGCAGGCCGGGCGCGCTGACGACTTCCTTGACTTCGCCGAGCTGGTCGATGATCACGTTCTGGCGCTGGTCGACGGTGTACAGCGAGGCGCTCGCCAGCATGGCCAGCGCAATGATCAGCGCGACTACAGGTCCGATGGCCCGGGTCATCAGCGTTCTCCCCGCTCCCGGCCGCGCAGGGTGTCGCGCGAGCGCGGGCCCGCCGCGGCTGCCGGTTCGCCCGGCGCGGGGACCGCCGCCGGGGCCGGGTCGGTCGACAGCGAGGCGCCGCCCGCCTGCAGCAGTTTCTCCAGCGGCAGGTAAAGGAGGTTGCCGCCGCCCTTGTAGTCGAGCATCACCTTCGAGGTGGTCGAGAACACCTGCTGCATGGTCTCGATGTAGATGCGCTCGCGGGTCACCGCGGGCGCCTTTGCGTACTCCGTCAGCACCTGCTTGAAGCGCGAGGCGTCGCCTTCGGCAGAGGCGATGACGCGCTGCTTGTAGCCGTTGGCCTCCTCGCCGAGGCGCGCCGAGGTGCCCTTGGCCTTGGGGATGACGTCGTTGGCGTAGGCCTGCCCCTCGTTCTTCTGCCGCTCGCGGTCCTGGCCGGCCTTTACCGCGTCATCGAACGCCGCCTGCACCTGCTCGGGCGGCTGCGCGTTCTGGATGGTGACGCGGCTTACCTGGATGCCGGTCTTGTAGCGGTCGAGCACCTGCTGCATCAGCTGCTGCGCGCGGATCTGGATCTCCTCGCGCGACTCGTAGAGGATGGCGTCCATCTTGCTGCGGCCGATGATCTCGCGCATTGCCGTCTCGGCCCCATGCTGCGCGGTCTCGTCCGGGCGCTTGTTGTTGAACAGGAAGTCCTTGGAATCCCGCACCGTGTACTGCACGGCGCCGATCGTCGTGACGACCGTGACGCCGGCGGCGACCCGCAAGACCATGCGGATGACGAACTCGCCGCGACGCGGCTTTCCGACGAAGTTACTGGTGGGGGTGGAACCGGAGGAAGGGGCCGGGCGGCCCGGAGCCGAAGCTACCGGACCGCCCGTGCTGGCAACTGTTGTCATCTTTGCTTGACCTAGATTCCCTTCAATTGCCAGCGGATACTGATGTGGTTGTGACTAGCCGAGCGACGCGAGCTCTTCGGTCGCCGTGGTGACCTGCTCCGCGGTCAGCGGCACGAAGAGTGCAGCCTCAGCGATCGGCACCGCGTTGGCGATGTAGAAGTCGACGAACGCCTTGACCTGCGGCTTGTCGGTGTACGACGCGTTGGCGACGTAGATGAACAGCGGGCGGGCCAGCGGCGTGTAGGTGCCGTCCTGAACCGTCTCAACCGTGGGGAGCACACCGTCAACTGCAACGGCCTTGATGACGTCAGCGTTCTCCTCGACGTAGCTCAGGCCGAAGAAGCCGATGCCACCGAGCGCGCCTGCAACACCCTGAACCGTGATGTTGTCATCCTCGGAGGGGCTGTAGTCGGCACGGATCGCGCCCTCTTCGCCGTTGACGGCGTCGGTGAAGTAGTCAAACGTACCGGAGTCGGTGCCAGCACCGAAGAGCACGATCGGCTCAGCGGGGAATGACGGGTCGACCTGGTCCCAGGTGAGGATGACACCCTCGGACTCGGGAGCCCAGATGGTGTTGAGCTGCTCGAGGGTGAGCTCCTCAGCCCAGTCGTTCTCGACGTTGATGACAACCGCGAGGCCGTCGTTGCCGACGACGATCTCGGTGAACTCAATGCCGGCGTCGGCACAGATTGCGGCCTCTTCGTCCTTGATCGGACGAGAAGCGTCTGAGATGTCGGTCTCACCGGCGCAGAAAGCGGCGAAGCCGCCACCCGTGCCGGAGGTCGCGACGGTCACGTTGACGTCGGGCTCGACATCGCGGAACAGGTCCGCGGCTGCCTCGGTCAGGGGGGCGACGGTCGACGAGCCATCGACGACTACGGCGCCGGACAGGCCCGCACCCTCGGTCTCGCCAGAGTCGGCGGCCGGTGCGCAAGCAGACAGAACGAGAGCTGCTGCAACCGTTACGGCAGCAAGGCTGCCAAAACGAGTGATGTTCACTGTGTTCCCTTCGGGGGTTTGTGTACAGGTGGGTCGGTGCGACCCACCACTGGACACTACGAAGCGCGGTTAACCACGTTCGTCCCATTAGGTGAACGGGAGGTGAACGAACCCCGAACACGAGGTGCGCTGGAGCTTGCGAGAAGCCCTCGCGCGGCCCACAATCAGTCTGCGCAGTGCGTTTCGACTGCCACCAGGCCGCTCAGGGGGTGGTCGCGCGACACGTGGAGCACCGCGAAGTCGCCGGTGCCGAGAGAGGCAGCCCGCCTGAGTCCCGAGTCGACACCGGTTCGGGTCTGGGATGCCAGTTCGCCGACGATCACGGGCAGCACAGGCCCGTGGCTGCACAACACCGCGTTCACCTTCTTCTTGAGACGCTTGCCGACGATCTCGGTCACGGAGTCCTCGCCGTGCTCGAACGCATCCTGACTGATGCCGGCCCGCTCCTTCACCTCGAGTCCGGTCAGCCGCGCTAGAGGCTCGACCGTGGTGCGGCACCGCACCGCGGGGCTCGTAATCACCGTCGCGGGGCCAAACGCGGCGATCGCCGCGGCAATCGTCTCAGCTTGATCGACGCCGCGCTGCATGAGTGGGCGAGAGGCATCTGGTCCGTCCCAACTCTCGGGCGGAACCGCCTTGCCGTGCCGCACCGCGATGATCGCGAAGGTGCGTGCTCGACCGGTGGCGAGCAGTTCAGCCAACCGGTCGAGTACCGAGTGATCGTGGCTGTAGCTGAGCTTCTTGCGGGCCTTGTCGAGAGGCATCCATTCGAGCGAAGCGATCTCGGCGTTCGGGGTGAACCGCGCCAATTCGAGCGCGTGGTCATCCACCTCTGCAGCCCAATAGTGCACGACCTTCTCGCGACCGCCCGGCAGGGTGTATTCGACGGTGCCGAGCGGCGCCCCGAGATGAACCGAGAGACCGGTCTCTTCGGCAATCTCACGAACGGCGGTCTGCGGCAACAACTCGCCGGGGTCGACCTTGCCCTTGGGCAGCGAGATGTCTGCGCGTGTATCGCGGTGCACGACCAGAACTCTGGGCACCCCTGCGACGAGTCGCCAGCACACCGCACCGGCAGCCAGCACCGGGGCCCGAGTCTCGGTCGTCGCGGAGCTCACTTGGAGGCCCTCACCGAATCGCTCCGCCGCGCTTCCTCTGCGAGATCTGCCTCATGAGTACATTCTGCATGTCTTGTAACGGAGTGCCGTCTTCCGCGCGGTTGTGTCGAGTCCAGTTACCGTCGGAGTCGAGCCACCAGCTGGCCGTGGCATCCGACATCGCTAGATCGAACAGTTCGTCGAGCTCGGTGAGGTGCTCTGGGGCGCTGAGACGCACGAGCGCTTCAACCCGGCGGTCAAGGTTGCGGTGCATCATGTCGGCACTGCCGATGTACACCTGCGGATCGCCATTGTTGTGGAACGAGAAGATGCGCGCGTGCTCGAGGTAGCGGCCGAGGATCGACCGCACCCGGATGTTCTCGCTGACTCCGGGCTGGCCCGGCTTGAGTCCGCAGATGCCGCGCACCACGAGGTCGATAGGCACACCGGCGTTGCTCGCGTGATAAAGCGCGTCGATGATCGCCTCATCAACGATCGAGTTGAGCTTGATGCGGATGCCCGATGGCAACCCTTCGCGCGCGTTCGCGGCCTCGGCGTTGATCCTCTTGAGCAGCCCGTTTCTCAGGTGCAGCGGAGCCACCAGAAGCCGCTTGAACTTCTTCTCGATCGCGTAGCCGCTGAGCTCGTTGAACAAGCGGGTGAGGTCTTTTCCGACCTGGTCGTCGGCGGTGAAGAGTCCGAGGTCTTCGTAGATGCGACTCGTCTTCGGGTTGTAGTTGCCTGTGCCGATGTGGCTGTAGTGGCGAAGGACGCCGTCCTCCTGCCGGATCACGAGCGCGGCCTTGCAGTGGGTCTTCAGCCCCACGAGACCGTAGACAACGTGCACGCCGGCCTTCTCGAGCTTTCGCGCCCACGAGATGTTGGCGGTCTCGTCGAACCGCGCCTTGATCTCGACAAGTGCGAGTACAGACTTGCCGGCCTCCGCGGCGGCGATGAGGGCCTCGACTATCGGGCTGTCGCCGGAGGTGCGATAGAGAGTCTGCTTGATGGCCAGCACGTGCTGATCGGTCGCCGCCTGCTCAAGAAAGGCCTGCACGCTGGTGGCGAACGACTCGTAGGGGTGGTGCACGAGCACATCCTGCTTGGCGATCGACGCAAAGATATCGGGTGCCGCGTTCGGTTCGACCGGCAGCAGGTGCACGCTCGTCGAGGGCACGTGCCGCGGGTATTTCAGCGCGGGCCGGTCGATGCGCGTCAGCTGGAACAGACCGCCGAGGTCGAGTGGTGCCGGCAGCCGGTATACCTCCTGCTCGGTGATCGCGAGCTCACGCACGAGCAGGTCGAGGGTCACCGGATCCATGTCGTCGGTGATCTCGAGTCGGATGGGCGGGCCGAACCGACGGTTGAGAATCTGCTTCTCGAGCGCCTGAATCAGGTTCTCGCTCTCATCCTCGTCGACCTCAACATCTTCGTTGCGCGTCACCCTGAACTCGTGGTGTTCGAGAATCTCCATTCCGGGGAAGAGGTCGCCCAAATGGTTGGAGATGAGGTCTTCGAGCGGAATGTACCTGAGGCGACCCGACCCGTCGTCGGGCAGTTGCACGAACCGGGGCAGGTTCGGCGGAACCTTGAGGCGGGCGAACTCTTCTCGCTCGGTCTTGGGGTTGCGAACCCGGATCGACAGGTTGAGGCTCAGCCCCGAGATGTAAGGGAACGGATGCGCCGGGTCGACTGCCAAGGGCATGAGCACCGGGAAGATCTGCTGGGAGAAAATCTCGTCGACCCGCTCGCGGTCTGCGAAGCCAAGGTCGGCCCAGGTCTCGATGTGGATACCGGCATCGTCGAGCGCGGGCTTGACCAGGTCGTGGAAGACCCGGGAGTGCCGCTCCTGCAGCTCGTGAGCCTTCGCGCTGACCTCGGCGAAGACCTGAGCAGGCGGCGTGCCGATGTTGGTGGGAACGGCGAGGCCGGTGGCAATGCGGCGCTTCAGACCGGCGACTCGCACCATGAAAAACTCGTCGAGGTTGCTCGCAAAGATCGCCAAGAAGTTGGCGCGTTCGATGAGCGGCAGGTTGTCATCCTCAGCCAGCTCGAGAACGCGCTGGTTGAAGGCAAGCCAGCTCAGCTCCCGATCGAGGTAGCGCTCGTGCGGGAGAGTACCGTCGTCGAAGCTCGACGACTCGTCGAGGTCGTACTCGTCGAGCGAGTCGGTGGCGGCGCTCGCATCGGCAAGCGTGTCGGAACTCTCCATACTGCTCATACTGCCACCGTCGCGTGAACTGCGGATTAACTGGTCGCTGGGCTGCTCAGGGCGATCGTCGCTCGGCTCGCTACGCCAGCGAAACTGAACGTCGACGCTGTGCTCGCGAAAGCCGAACTCCCGGTACAACCGCAGGGCCGGCGCGTTGTCGGCCTCAACATAGAGGTGCGCGTGATGGATGCCACGGCTCGCCAACCGCGCTAGCCCGGCCTCGACCAGCCGACGCCCCCATCCCTGCCCCTGAGCCGCAGGATCGACCCCGACCACGTAGAACTCGCCGGCCCCTGATGCTCCGGTCCCTGAGGTTCCGGTCCCTGAGGTTCCGGTCGCTGAGGCACTCGAAGCGCCGCCGACCCCCTCCACCTTCACCCAGCAGATACCCACGAGTCTCTCGCCGTCATACGCGAGTAGCACATCCTCGGGGTCGAACCACGGGTCGGCCGACAGGGCGTCGAACTCTGCGCGCGTCATGCGCCCCTGCTCGGGATGCTCGGCAAACGCCCGCGCGTTCACCGCGAGTAGTTCGTCGACGTGGTCGCTAATCGAGCCACCGCTGATCGAACTTGTCGAGATCTTACCGAGGTTACTCGTGGGGAGATCTCGACGAGCTCGATCACCGGCCTCGCTTCGATCACCGGGCACATCGCCGGTGAGGTGGAGCAACTCGCGCACGGGCTCCAGCCCGTGGCTCGCGGCTAGGCGGCGCGCGGCCGGGTGCCCGCCATGCGCCCAGATGAGCACCTCACCGGGGGCGTCGACGAGGAGGCGGTGAAGCAGGGCGCGTCCGTGGCCTTGGCGGCGGGCATCCGGATCGATGACGAATTCGGCCTCGGTGGTAGGAGCCCCGGTACCTTCGAGAGCCTCAGCGACCGAAGCACTCGCGGCGCTAGCAACCGTGCGCACCGCGGCCCCGACGTCCCCCTCCAACCACACCACCTCGCGCTTGCCGGTCGCCAATTCGGCGAGCGCGCCATCAGAGAACGGGGGATGCCCATCGAATGCCCGCGCGCGAGCGATGAGACCCTCGAGCCGACTATCGACCGCAGAAGTCACGGGCCGCTACCTCGGCTCAGCCCAGCGCGGCAGGGTTCGCCGAAGCGGACGTCGACTCGGTCGCCCGCTCGAGACGATCGTCGTCATCGTCGTACACGTTGAAGCGGTAGCCGACGTTGCGCACCGTGCCGATGAGCGACTCCAGGTCGCCGAGCTTGGCGCGAAGGCGGCGCACGTGAACGTCGACGGTTCGCGTGCCGCCAAAGTAGTCGTAGCCCCACACCTCGCTGAGCAGCTGCTCGCGAGTGAACACCCGGCTGGGGTGGGTGGCGAGAAAGCGCAACAGCTCGAACTCTTTGTACGTGAGGTCGAGCGGCCGGCCGTGCACCTTCGCGGAGTAGCTTGCCTCGTCGATCACGACGCCCGAGGCTTGAATCTTCGAGCTGGACGAGCTCAAGGCCTGGCGGCCTAGGGCGAGACGGATGCGAGAGTCCGCCTCGGCGGGGCCGGCCGTCGACAGGATCACATCGTCAACACCCCAGTCGGCCGACACCGCGGTCAGGCCACCCTCGGTGAGGATCAGAATAAGAGGAACGTTAACACCGGTCGTGGTGAGGATTTTGCAGAGCGACTTCGAGCTGGCCAGATCGTGCCGCGCGTCGACGAAGATGAGGTCGCAGGTGGGCGCGGAGACAAGCGAAGCAGGCGATGCGGGGATCTGCCTCGTGGTGTGGCTCAGGAGCCCCAATGCGGGGAGGACATCAGTGTCGACCGCAGAGGTAAGGATCAACAGCTGCGCCAATCGTCCTCCAAAGTGCGTAGGGGACAGTCTACGACCCACTCTAGGATCACTGTATGACGTGGCAGATCCTCAG
>JANOED010000013.1:0-4895 GCA_031413035.1 Leifsonia sp.
CACTGCCAAACCGGGCCACGGACCCATACATCAAGCTCGACATGGAGTACAACGCCACCACGGGTGCCTGGAACGTCTACACCCCGCCGGTTGCGGCGATCGCCACCACCACCTCGCTCACCGCGAGCGCGGCGGCGAGCACCGTTACCCTGACGGCCACCGTCAAGAAGCCCGACACCACCACGGCGACTGACGCCGTCGGTAACGTCGTCTTCCGCGAGGGTGCGACCACGGTTGCGACAGTTCCTGTTGCCTCCGGTGTCGCCGTTGCGTCGCTGCCGGGCATTGCTGACGGACCGCACACCTACACCGCCGAGTTCGTTCCGACCGATGCCGTGTACGCGGGATCGACGTCGGGCGGCGCTTTGGTGCAGGTCGGCGCCATCATCGGCACCTCGACGATCATCGTCACGATCCCGAACAACGTGGGTGCGCTCACGCTGACGGGTGTCTCGACGTCGGTCAACCTCGGTACGGCGGTTCTCGGTGGCGGCACGCTCAACGCGTCCGGCACGTTGAACGCGGTCGTGACCGACACCCGCCAGCTGGACTACCCGGGATGGAACCTTACCGGCCAGGTGGGCAACTTCACCGACGGCGCCAAGGTCCTCGACGGTAAGTTCCTCGGTTGGACCCCGGCAGTTTCCGGCACGGCAGGCTCGGTCGCTGGTGCGGCTGTTCTGCCCTCACCGGCAACGGTCAACGGCATCAAGGCCATCAGCACGATGGCCACCGGTGCTCCCAGCAACAGCGGAACCGTCACCAACGCGAGCGCACTGCTCGAGCTGAAGGCTCCGTCGAACACCCCCCAGGGTACGTACTCCGCCACCCTGACGCTCACCCTCATCTAGGGTCTGCGTAACCTCGGCGGGTTGGGGTCGACTTCGGTCGGCTCCAACCCGCCCCCCTCCATTTCACCGCTTCAACTTCCTCCCCCCGATTCCCTCTGATGATTGGCCCTCGGATGCCCCGCCTCCTGATCCCCGCCGCCCTTGTAGCACTCGCTCTCGCCGTCACCCCCGTTCTCGCGGCCGGCGCTGCAGATTCACTTCGTAGCGAAGGCGAGGTCACGTGGAGTGTTGAGCCGATTCCGAACGCTGACGGCCAGCGCCGCACGTTCGAGTACGGGGTCGACCCGGGTACCCAGATTGTGGACAAAGTTGTTGTTACCAATGCGGGGGAAACACCCGCAGAGTTTCTCATCTACGCGACCGACGCAATCAACGAGCCGCTCAGCGGCGCGTTCGGCCTCCTCGAACGAGACGTGGAGCCTACCGACGTCGGCGGGTGGATAACTTTGGCAAGTGACAAGATAACAATCGGACCCGGCCAGCAGGCAGTCATCCCATTCGACCTTTTGGTGCCCTCGGATGCGGCCCCCGGTGAGCATGTCGCCGGAATCGTGGCTTCAGTTGTGACCACCGACGAGAGCGATGAGGGGGCAGCCGTGACCCTCGAACAGCGGGTCGGAGCCCGTGTCTACCTGAACGTGTCCGGGGCGCAGGTCGCTGGCGTCGAGGTCGCCGGTGTCGTCTCCACCTTCACCCCCTCGCTCAACCCGTTCGCTCCAGGTGACTTGGCGATCGCGTTCGACGTGCGAAACACCGGCAACCAGCGGGTGGATGCACTAACGACCGTGGCCGTGACCGGCCCGTTCGGAATACCGCTGGGCGAGTACGCCGCAGACCCGGTGAAAGAACTCCTTCCGCGGCAGACCGTTCGATTGACCACGGACATCCCGGCGATCGCGGCCCTCGCGCTGGTGTTCTCGAACGTCACTGTAACCCCCGGTCCGGTCGGCTCGGCCGACGAAGCCATTGAGTCAACTGTGGAAACGGACGACCCAGCACCGACAGACGAGCCGACGGCGGATCCGACGCCCGAGCCCTCTGAGTCCGCTGCAGCGCCAGCGGGCGAGGAAGGAACCGACGCTGAGGGGGCAGTGCAGGACATCGTGGTTGTCGACGAAGAACTCGCCTTCGAGCCGGTGAGCGAAACGACTCCCGCGCTGGCAATCTCGTGGACCTTGCTCGCACTGGTCGTCGTGCTTCTCGCCGGCGCATACCTGCTCTGGAGATACATCAGTGGCACCCGTGAACGCCTCTACCTCGCCATCGATGAGGCGGCAGAAACCGCCCGTCGCGAGGAGCGCGAGTTGACGGCCGGCGGTGAGCGGTGAGGTTTCGACCAGCACTTCTCCTCCTCGGGCTCGTGGTTGGCATCGGCGTGGGGATGGGCAGCGGGCTGACCGCGACAGCCGGTTTCGCCGCGGATCCAACCCCGACGGCGACCGCCGCCGTACCGGTGTCGGTGACAATACCTGGTCCGACCGGCACTTCCACGCCGTCACCGAGCTCCTCTTCGGGTGGTGGGGGCGGCTCCGGAACGGGTGGGGGCGGCTCGACCCCCACCGCTGCCCCAACACCGGCGCCGACAGGCGCGCCGGTCCCGCCCGCCCAGCCCACTGACGGAGCTGAAGACTTGACGCTTGACCGCGACTCGGTGAGCGCCAACGAGTGGATCGTGGCAACAGGTACGGGATTCCAGCCCGGGGAGCAGGTGCAATTTGTGCTCTACCCCGGCGCGATCGTCATCGGGAGCTTCGTTGCCGACTCGGGTGGGCTGGTCACAGCTCGCTTCAAAATCACTGATCAAGCGCGCCCGGGTAACTACACCGTTGAAGCCACCGGTTGGCAGTCCGGACGAGTGGCCAATGCCCAGTTCGGAGTTGTCGCTCCAGGCGACGCCGGGGTGTTCCCGTTCTTGTGGTGGGTCGTCGTTGTCGTCGGTGTGCTCCTCGCGGCGATACTCGCTACGGCGGTGTACTTCCGCCGCAGCATCCGATCCTCCATGAGCGGTGGGGTGCCCGCTACGGAAGGCACCTGATGTCGACAGACATCGAATCCCGACCGCCTTCCGCGGTTGCACCTTCTCCCGCCGCACAGCGGCCGCCGGTCAAGCTTCCGTTTTGGCTCCGTTCGCGGCCGACCCGGCCCGCCTCCCGGCGCCCGGCACCGACCCCGCGCGAGCTTCGGTGGTGGTTTGGAGTCACCTGGCTCATCGTGTCTGCGCTGGCCTTGGGTTTTGTCGCACACGTCACTCTGGTCGGCTCGCTGCAACACTCGCGAGCACAGTACGTTCTCTACCAAGAGCTTCGCACCAGCCTCGCCTTGGCGACGACTCCGCTCGGCCAGCTCGGGGTCGAGGGCGAATTGGTTCCGCACGGCACGCCAGTTGCCTATCTGACGATCGAGAGCATCGGTGTTGCCGAGGTCGTCGTGCAGGGAACCCTCGCCTCAGACCTGACGAACGGTCCCGGCCACCGTCGGGACTCGGTCATGCCGGGTCAAGAGGGCACCAGTATCATCCTGGGGCGCCAGTCCACCTACGGCGGCCCCTTCAGTCTGCTGGGGGCTCTTGAAACTGGCGCCGAGATCGAGGTGGTCACGGCGCAGGGCACATCGAGGTACTCGGTTATTGGCATCCGTCAGGAGGGCGATTTGCTTCCGCAGCCGGTTAGCGCGGGGGAGGGCAGACTCGAGCTGGTAACGGCTGATGGGCTGCCTCTTGCACCGACAGGTGCCCTCTATGTTGACGCCGAGCTCGTTACCGAGGTCAAGGAAACGCCGTCCCCAGTCTTCACCGAAGCAGTACTCGATCCGGCCGAGCGCGCGATGGCGTCAGACGCAAGCGCCTGGTTCGGCATCCTCTTCTGGCTCCAGCTTCTCGTCGCTGCGTCGATAGCCCTGCGGTGGGTTCGCTCCCGATGGGGCATGTGGCAGACCTGGGTTATCGCCGTTCCTGTTCTTCTCGTCTTGGGCGCCGCGACAGCCGGCGCAACCATGGCCATTCTCCCGAACCTGCTCTGAAAGAAGTGATGATGACCGACACGACTGTTCTCGACACCGAGTTCGACCTTATTCAGGGCGGGGCCACGCCGCAGCACGAGGGTGACACTGCGCCATTGGCGGTGCTAGAGGCGCGCGCGATTTCGGCATGGTTCGGCGAGCGCAAAGTGCTTGACCGGGTGGACTTGACCATGGAGGCCGGTCGCGTCACGGCCCTTATCGGTCCTTCGGGATGCGGTAAGTCGACCTTCCTGCGAATCCTCAACCGCATGCACGAGATGGTGCCGTCTGCGTCGCTCGCCGGGGAAGTTCTGCTCGACGGTGAAGACATCTACGCGGCCAACAAGCGACTCACCGAGGCGCGTCGCCACATCGGCATGGTCTTCCAGAAACCCAACCCTTTCCCCGCCATGTCGATCTACGACAACGTGATCGCGGGCCTAAAGCTCACCGGAACGCGCGCCAGCCGTGACGCCAAGGATCGTCTCGTCGAGACCAGCCTGATCAAGGCCGGCCTCTGGAAAGAGGTGCGCGATCGCCTGCGCCAACCCGGCGGTGGACTCTCGGGTGGCCAGCAGCAGCGCCTCTGCATCGCTCGTTCGCTCGCGGTACGCCCGCGCGTGCTCCTCATGGACGAGCCGTGCTCGGCCCTCGACCCCACCTCTACTCGAGTCATCGAGGAGACGATGCTTGAGCTCGCGAAAGAGGTGACGATCGTCATCGTCACTCACAACATGCAGCAGGCTCAGCGAGTCTCAGACAATTGCGCATTCTTCCTTGCAGCTCAGAACACACCGGGTGCGATCGTCGAGCAAGGTGACACCAAGGTCATGTTCGAGTCGCCGACTGACTCGCGCACATTCGACTACGTGAACGGTCGATTCGGGTAACACCATGAGCGGCGATGTCGATCCGTTCCGCGGGTACCATCGTGCCCGCCTACGGATGACGCTCGCCCGCGTCACGGCGATTGTCGCGACATCCACGGCTCTCGCCGTCGGACTCGGGTTGCTGGCGGGCGCTGCACCCGCGGCGTCGCAGATCGCG
>JANOED010000014.1:0-11281 GCA_031413035.1 Leifsonia sp.
TAGATACAGGGCCTGCCCCAGCTGGGCGGCGGTCGGGCTTGGGCTGCCGGCGAGATCGGCGATTGTCCACGCGAGGCGCAATACGCGGTCGTATCCGCGCATGGTGATTCCGCCACGCTCGAGTGCGCGGTCGATGGCGGCGGTCACGCTGGAACCGAGGCGCACGCCGGGGCCGCGCAACCACGCGCCGGGAACCTCACAGTTGAGTCGCCACGGCGTGTCAACGAGGCGAGCCGCCGCAATCTCTCGGGCCGACACGACCCGCTCCCGCGCTGCCAGCGTCGATACGCCGCGGGTCTCGTGAGCGACGCGCAACTGGGCCGCTGTGATCCGGTGAACGCGCAACTGAATGTCGATCCGGTCGAGGAGTGGGCCCGAAAGCCGACCCACATAGCGCCGCCGAGCGTTGGGCGGACAGGTGCACTCCGAATCCTTCGCCCCGTACTGACCGCACGGGCAAGGATTTGCCGCCATAACCAGCTGGAACCGGCCCGGGAATGTAGCAACTGCATTCGCCCGATGAATCGTAATGACACCAGACTCCAGCGGCTGTCGTAACGCATCGAGTACCGAAGGGCTGAACTCGGGGGCCTCGTCGAGAAAGAGCACGCCGTCGGATGCCCGTGCCGCCGCTCCCGGCCGAATCTGCCCGCTGCCCCCACCTACGAGCGCCGCCGCAGTGGCGGTGTGGTGCGGAGCCTCGAACGGCGGTCGCCGCACGAGTGACTGCCCCACCGGCAACCCCGCGAGGGAGCGGATTGAGCTCACGTCGAGCGCGGCCCGTGCTTCGAGGTCGGGCAGGAGGCCCGGGAGGCGCGCCGCGAGCATTGTCTTGCCTGCACCGGGCGGCCCGAGCAGAAACACGTGGTGGCCACCCGCCGCCGCGACGATCATCGCCTCGACCGCATCGGGATTGCCGATCATGTCGGCGAGGTCGCCGTCGGCGTCGTCCGGGTCGTGCTCTATCGTCCGCATGATCGCCTCGACCGGTACGGGCTCGAACTCGCCGCCGTGCCAAATGGCCGCATCACGGAGCGAGGCGACCGGGATAACCCGCACCCCCGGCACAAGCGCCGCTTCATCCGCATTCCCGGTCGGCACCATCACGGTCTCGAAACCCGCGCGTGATGCGGCGAGAACTGCAGGCAGGATTCCGTTGATCGGCCTGAGCCGCCCGTCGAGCCCGAGCTCGCCAAGGTGCAGCACGCGACCAATGGACACTGCACTGACCGTGCCCGCTGCTGCGAGCGCCGACAGCGCGATCGCCAGATCGAATCCCGATCCATGCTTTGGCAGGGCTGCGGGCGACAGGTTCACCGTGATTTTGCGGTTCGGGAGCCCGCAACCCGAATTGACTGCCGCCGCCCGCACGCGGTCTTTGGCCTCCCCGAGAGCAGCATCCGGCAGGCCGATGAGCACGAATGCCGGGAGGTTGCTCGACAGGTCCGCCTCGATCTCGACGATTGCGCCGGTGAGGCCGAGGAGCGAGACGGCATAGGTTCGACCCAGCACTATGCGACTCCGCCGATAACCTCGCGCATTAGAAGACCCGCTCAAGATGCTCGACCTCAACTTCGCCGAACCGCGGCGCAACGACGGCAACCGCGTCGATCCTGATTGCCTCGTGCGAACCTGGATGGGCGTCGCACCACGCGGCGGCGAGCCGTCTCAGTCGTGCGAGTTTGGATGGGGTTATCGCATCGAGCGGATGCCCGAACGCAACCCCCGACCGCGTCTTGACTTCAACGAACACGAGTTCGTGGCCGTCGCGCGCGACGAGGTCGATCTCCCCCTGCGCGCACCGCCAGTTGCGATCAACCACGACGAGTCCCCGGGAGACGAGGTGGCGTTCCGCAATCGCTTCACCCCGTCGCCCGAGGGCGTCTTTCGCTGCCATGGGTCCAGCGTCGCGGCATCCGGTCGCGTGCGAACCGCCGATCGACCAAGCGGCGGGATGCCCCGGCTCACGCCACCTTGTGGAGGACTAACGGGCGCCCTGCGCCTCGTCCCACCACTTCAGCGCTCGGAGCGCGTAGAACGTCACCCACGGCGACGGCTCACCGCCGTCGACGTCGACCTCGAACCACACCCGCCCCGGGTGGCGGCGCGCCTGCACCCACGTACCGTCGGGATGGCGGGCGGAGCGGATCGTCTCGACCGCCTCGGCCATCCGCGAGTCGGGTTCGGTGCCTTCGTAGAGTGACACGGCACGGAAGTAGTCGACGGCATTCAGGGTCGTGTAGAACGATCGGATTGGGTACGCGAAGCGCGTCACCCAGGGTGCGATCTGCTCCCCAGTGGTGAGGCGATACATCAGCTTGCGTTCGAGCAGGTACTCCCCCGCGCGGTGCCGCGCGGCCCTGAGGGCATCGCGCAGCTCGGGCGTACCACCGCCCGCCTGCTCGTAAAACAGGATGCCCTTCAGCGAGTTGAGCGTCGAGATGATCGACGCGCGAGTCGAGCCTTCGACCCACTCGCAGTTCCAGCCGCCCTCAGCCATCTCGTGGTCGAGGAACCACTGCGCGATGCCAGACACGTCTGCACCGAGCCAGACTCCGTTCGCCAACGTAAAGGCATTGATACACGCGTCGACCTCACCGCCCCAGTAGGGCAGGTCGTCGTACTCCCAGGTGCAGTTGGCGTCGATCTTCTCGGCGGTGCCGGCGAGAACCGCCGCATCGACTCCCCACTCACGAAGCGAGTTCAGCGACCACGTTGTCGCCGTCCACGGCTGACCGGCACCGGGGGCTGTCTCGGGGCCATCGAAATCAAAGCCCGCAGGAAAGAACGCTCCGCCAGCCCACTGGCCGTCGGGATCCTGAAGGGCGAGCAACTTTGCACCGAATCCCTCGGTCGCCACGCGCGCCCGAGTCGCCTGCCACACCTCGGGTGGTGCGCCAGCGAGGTCGCGCTCAACCTGCCAGCGCAGCGCGGGGTCGGTGTCGAGCATCCAGTTCAGAAGGGCGGCGTCAACTGTCATGCGGAGACCATATCGGTGGGCGACGTCAACGGAAAGCGCACAATCACAGATAGGTGCGCATCAACTCCCAGTCGTCGCCGCGACGCCTGATGTCGAACATTCGAGACGACTCGTTGTCGTCGGTGCCCTGGAACCGCCAACCGACGATGTCGAGTGGATGCGTGAGCACCGCCATCTCATCCTCGAGCCGGGTCGGGGTGTCGGTGACTCGATAGTGCACCCCGTCGCAGACGAGTCCGTAAGGCACTCCGCCCTCGAACCAGACGGTGACCCGGATGCCATGCAGAACATTCATGTCTCGCTCCTCAATCGAACTGATGTTCGAATGTAACGCGAGTCTTCGCGACACGCCAAGGCCGTCGATTCAATGACACTACGAGGACTTGACATGACACCACTCTGGTGTCACTATGGTGGCATGGAACTGGGACAGTACGTCAGCGACCTTCAACGACAGTTGGTCGATGCCGCGGCCAACGGCACGGATGACACTCGTGCTACGGCCGAGCGCATCGCCGCCGGCCTCGACGCCGCAACCCGGCTCGTGTTGCTCGATGTGCTCTCCGCCGCCGTGGGCGAGATCACGCGTGACCTCGCGCCCGGCTCGGTCGACCTTCGCCTGCGAGGGCGCGAGGTTGAGTTCGTCGTGAGCGCCCCGAGCGCTGACGCGGACGGGGATGATGCCGTTGCGGCATCCGTCGACCTTGACGACGTCAGCACCTCACGCACGACGCTTCGCTTGCCCGATGCCCTCAAGGCCCGGGTCGACGATGCGGCCGTGGCCGACGGAGTGTCGGTCAACACCTGGCTGGTGCGCGCAATCGCGGCCGCCCTCGAACCCAAGCAACGACGATCCGCGCAACGCACGCTGCGCACCGGCGACAGTTTCGCCGGCTGGGCGAGGTAGCCGAAGGCAGCCCGCCCCCACCTTCTTCCCCAAGCCCCGCGACTCGCGGTGCAGCACACCAACGCCTACCAACAGGAGTCTTCAGCATGCCCACCTTTGCCACACCCTCCCCGATTGATCTCGCCATTCACATGCCGGTGAGCGAGGTCACGATCACCGCGAGTGACCGCGCCGACACCGTGGTCACAGTCACACCGAGCAATCCCGACAAGGCCGTCGACCGCCGCGGCGCGGAGGAGACGAAGGTCGCCTTCGATGGCAAGCGGCTCACCGTCAACGGCCCCAAGGCACGCCTCAGCTGGATCGGTCCGACCGAGTCGGTCGACCTCGCGATCGAGGTGCCGACGGGATCCCGCTTCACCGCCGAGGTCTCGGTCGGCTCGGTGCGCACTCGCGGCCGCCTCGGAGCGACTCGCATCAAGGCGCTGACCGGTGGCGTCGATCTTGACACGACCGGCGACCTGTGGGTGCGCGCCGGTCACGGCACGGCGACCGTCGACACGGTCGATGGGTCGGCTGAGATCACCTCTGACCACGGGCAGATTCGAATCGGCACCATCGCGGTCGACGCGGTGCTCAAGGCCTCTCACGGCAGTGTGCAGGTCGGTGAGGTGGGCGGCGATCTCGATGCGAAGCTCTCCTACGGCGACGTGAACATCACCACGGCTCTCGCCTCGGTCACGGCGAAGACCGCCTACGGCAGCATCGACATCGGTGAGGTCTCGAGTGGGTCAATCAGCGTCGAGACGGCTTTCGGAGAAGTGACCGTCGGTGTGCGTCCCGGAGCTTCCGCCTGGCTCGACCTCGCGTCGAAGGAGGGAAGGGTGCGCAACGAGCTTGAAGGAGATCGTGCGCCAGAGGCATCCGACAACACAGAGGCATCCGACAACACAGTCGCGGTGCGCGCCCGCACCCGGTTCGGTCATATCACCGTGCAGCGCGCCGCCGAGCGCTAGAAAGCGAAAGAAGTAACGACCATGACAACAGCCATTGAGGTCACCGGCCTGCACAAGTCCTACGGAAAGCTGCACGTGCTCACCGGGGTCGACTTCGAGGTCACGCGCGGCAGCATCCTCGCCCTGCTCGGTTCGAACGGCGCAGGCAAGACGACCGTCATCAGGATTCTCGCCACCCTGTTGAAGCCAGACGAGGGTACCGCCCGCGTCAACGGCTTCGATGTCGAGACTCAGGCAGTGAATGTGCGGGAGTCAGTGAGCCTCACCGGGCAGTTCGCAGCTGTCGACGAGATTCTCACCGGGCGGGAGAACTTGATGCTCGTGGCTAGGCTCCGCCACCTCCCCACCCCCGGAGCGATCGCCGACGACCTGCTCACGCGCTTCTCTCTGACCGAGGCAGGCGGTCGTCGGGTCGCCACCTACTCGGGCGGGATGCGCCGGCGCCTCGATGTCGCTATGAGCCTTATCGGAACCCCCGACGTCATCTTCCTCGACGAACCGACGACGGGGCTCGACCCGCAAGCCCGCATCGAGGTGTGGGATGCCGTGAAGCGGCTAGCCGCCGACGGCACGACCGTGCTCCTCACCACCCAGCATCTCGAGGAGGCCGAACACCTCGCCGACCGCATCGCGATCCTGCACGAGGGCCGCATCATCGTCAACGGCACCCTCGCCGAGCTGAAGCAACTGCTACCCCCCGCAACGATCGAATACGTCGAGAAGCAGCCCACGCTCGAAGAGATCTTCTTCGCCGTCGTTGGCGCGCCGGCCGACAAGAAGGAATTGCCATGACCACCCACACTCTCGCCGACACCACTGTCTTGACGGGTCGCTCGCTGCGTCACATCCTGCGCAGCCCAGACACCATCATCACGACGGCGGTGACGCCGATCATTTTGCTCCTGCTCTTCGTCTACGTCTTCGGCGGGGCGATTGAGACGGGCAACGATTCGTACGTCAATTACCTGCTGCCGGGCATCCTGCTCATCACTATCGCGTCAGGCGTCTCGTACACCGCCTACCGCCTCTTCATGGATCTGCAGAGCGGAATCTTCGAGCGATTCCACTCGATGCCGATCGCGCGCTCGGCCACCTTGTGGGCGCACGTGCTCACCTCACTGGTCGCGAACATTGTCTCGCTCGTGTTGGTCGTCGCGGTCGCGCTCGTCATCGGGTTCCGCTCAAGCGCCGGGCCGCTCGAATGGCTTGCGGTTGCGGGCATCCTTGTTCTGTTCACGCTTGCGCTGACGTGGCTGGCCGTCATCGCTGGCCTCTCAGCCAAGTCGGTGGATGGCGCCGGTGCGTTCGCTTATCCCCTGATCTTTCTGCCGTTCATCAGTTCCGCCTTCGTGCCGACCGAGAGCATGCCGGGACCGGTGCGGTGGTTCGCCGAGAACCAGCCCGTGACGTCGATCGTCGACGCTATTCGCAGCCTGCTGGCCGGTGAGCCAGTCGGTGGCGACATCTGGGTCGCTCTCGCCTGGTGCGTCGGCATTCTCGTGGTGGGCTTTATCGTTGCGATGGTCGTTTACCGGCGCAAGATCAGCTAGTGCACGAAGAGCCCGACGATCAGGCTTGCCGCGAGCCCGAACATCACAAGCGCGATCACCGCATCCAGCACCCGCCACGCGACGGGCTTCGCGAATAGCGGCCGCAGAGCGCGACTCCCGAAGCCGAGCGCGGTGAACCACGCGATACTGCCGATTACGGCGCCGAGCGCGAACCACCAGCGGTCGTCCCCGTAGGTCCCGCCGATGGATCCGAGAAGCACGACGGTATCGAGGTAGACGTGCGGGTTCAGCCACGTCAGAGCGAGCACGGTCGCGAGGGCGGCCCGGCGTGTCATCCGCTCGCCGCCTTCGTTCGCCTCGAGAGCCCTGGGCTTCAGCGCCCGGCGGGCAGCGCCGATGCCATACCAGGTGAGGAACGCGGCCCCGGCTATCCGCACGACGATGAGCGCCCAATCCGCTTGCTCGATGAGCGCGCCAAGACCGGCGATGCCCGCCACGATGAGAATCGCATCGGATACCGCGCAGACGGCAACTACGAGAAGCACATGCTCACGCCGCAGCCCCTGACGCAGCACGAACGCGTTCTGCGCGCCGATCGCGATGATGAGGGAGAGGCCGAGTCCGAGCCCGGCGAGTGCAGCGGTCAGCAAGAGCTACTCGTCGAGCGCGAGTTCCTTGGGAAGCTCGAGCTCTTTCGCGCTGAGCTCCTCGACGTTTACGTCTTTGAAGGTGAGCACACGCACGCTCTTGACGAAGCGGTCAGAGCGGTAGACGTCCCACACCCACACGTCATTCATCGTTAGCTCGAAGTAGAAGTCGTGCTCGGTGTCTTGCCGAACGAGAGTGACGTCGTTGGCGAGGTAGAAGCGACGCTCAGTCTCTACGACATAGCGGAACTGGCTCACGACATCGCGGTACTCCCGGTAGAGCGCCAGCTCGACCTCGCGGTCGTAGTCCTCAAATTCGTCTTCATCCATGCTGCGACAAGTCTAGTTCGTCCCGGTGCAACCACGTTCGGCGGTGATAGTCCGAGGCGCCGAGGGCGGCGATAGCCGCGAAGTGCTCGGTCGAGCCGTAGCCCTTGTTGCCCGACCACCCGTAGCCGGGATGAACCGCGTCGAGCTCGCGCATGATGCGATCGCGGTGCACCTTCGCGATCACGGATGCCGCGGCCACCGAAGCGCAATCGCGATCCGCCTTGACGCGCGTCTGCACCCGCGGCGGCTTCGTGAGTGCGGGAGTCAGCCAGTCGTGCCCACCGTCAAGCAGCACGACGCTCTCGTTGATCGCCGCACCTTGCTCGTGCAATTGGGTCAGGGCCCGCAGCCCGGCGAGTCCAAGGGCAGCAATGATGCCCACCGTGTCGACCTCGTCAGCGGTTGCCAAACCAACCGCGGAGTACAGCGACCACGACGCGGCGAGCGGGGAGAGCTCCTCACGGCGCTTCTCGCTCAGAAGTTTCGAGTCGCGCAAGCCGACCGGGTGCGCCTCGACGCCCGCAGCGACGACCGACAGCCCGACCGCGACGGGGCCAGCGATCGCTCCGCGGCCGACCTCGTCGCATCCGATCACAAAGCGGGCACCCCCGAGGTGCAGTGCCCGCTCGGTGTCGAGCGTTGGATCGGCGACCGCCATTAGTACTCGGCCCGTGCGGGCCCGGGATCAATCATCGACGCCCGCGAACGTGGCCGGGTAATTGTTCAGCCACGTCCACCGATCGACCGGCCAACTGATCAACAGCGCCTTGCCGACCACGTTCTCGAGTGGCACGAAACCACCCGTCGGATCGTTGCGATGGAAGCTGGAGTCGGCCGAGTTGTACCGGTTGTCGCCCATCACCCAGAGCGAACCCTCCGGGACAAGCACCGAGAAGTCGTCTCGAGTGGCCTTCGTCACGTCAGGCGGCAGGGTGATGTACGGCTCATCCAGGGGAATGCCGTTGACAGTGAGCTGGCCGAAGTCGTTGCAGCAGACCACCTCGTCGCCCGACATGCCAATGATCCGCTTGATCAGATGATCGTTGCTGTCTGGGGCGCTGAGTCCGACGAATGCCAAAACCGCGTCGATCGCGCCGATCAGCCAGGGAACGGGCTCCTGAATTGTCGGGGTAAGCCAACCGCCCGGATCCCTGAAGACCACGACGTCGCCGTGCTCCAGCGGCATCAGGTCAGGGGTGAGCTGGTTGACGATGATCCGATCGTCGATGAGAAGGGTCTGTTCCATCGATGACGAGGGAATGTAGAACGAGCGGATCAGAAACGTCTTGATCAGGAATGAGATCAGCAGCGCAGCGAGAAAGATCAGTAGGAGGTCGCGAAGAAAAATCTTCCAACCTCGGCCCTTCTTGGGCTCGGCCTTGCGGCCACCGTCAACCACAGCGGTTGCAGAATCCTGTGTCATTACGCCCCTGAGCTCGAAAACCAAGCATATGCGGCGGGGAGCACGGACCGGACGTGAAACGCCCGGTCAACGACGACGCCGGAGAAGCGACTAGAAGTCGCGCTTCTCCTTGATCTTGGCCTTCTTGCCGCGGAGGCCTCGCAGGTAATACAGCTTGGCGCGACGAACGTCACCGCGAGTGACAATCTCGATATGGTCGATGATCGGGGAATGCACCGGGAACGTGCGCTCGACGCCGACCTGGAAGCTGATCTTGCGAACAGTGAAGGTCTCGCGAACGCCCTCGCCGGAGCGGCCGATTACGACGCCCTGGAAGACCTGAATACGTGCTCGCGTGCCTTCAATGATGTTCACGTGCACCTTGACGTTGTCACCCGCACGGAAGTCGGGGATGTTGTCTTTGAGGGATGCCGCGTCGACGCTATCGAGGATGTGCATGGTCATTCGCTCTCTGCGCCCGCCACAGGTCGAACGCGCTGTTCACTAAACAAGAAGTATGGATTGTGTGCCGAGTGCAGATCACCGAAACCCCTGTGGCAGAGTCGGCTCATGGGCACGATCCACTATTCTCGCATACAACAACTACGCCGTGCCACTCAGTGAACTGAGAGGCGCTCGCGGTATCGTCTGAGGATCATCCTCTTCCAAGGAGCATCACCATCATGAACACCAAGGCGGACTATTTCGCCCCCACTATTGCCGTCCGCACCGAGCCGGTGCAGCAGCGAAGCACCGAGCGCATCACCAGCCTTCTGGATGCCGCGGCCGCCCTCATCGACCAGAACGGCATTGACGGCCTGACCACCAGCGACGTTGCAACCCGGTCGGGCTCATCGGTCGGAGTCGTGTACCGCTACTTCCCGAACATTCAGTCGCTGCTGCGCGCACTCGCTGCCCGCAACCTCGAGAAGTTCACCGCACTAGTGCAGCAGGCTCAGGTCACCGGCTACGCCGAATGGGCCGAGGGAGCCGACGCCGTCATCGACGCCTACGTGGAGCTCGCGCGAACCGAGCCGGGCTTCCGCGCCGTTCGCTTCGGCGACATCATCGACGAGCGGTTCATCGCCGAACCACGCATGAGCACGACAACCTCGATCGCTCAAGTCTTCTACGACCGTTTGGTCGAGGCCTACGGCTTCGCCAAGTCTGACGACCTCAAGCTCGACGTTGAGATTCTTGTGGAGGTGGCCGACGGCATCCTGCACCGCGCGTTTAGGTACGACCGCACCGGTGACGAGCGCTTCATCGCACGCCTGCGCACCATCGCTCGCGACTTCCTGCGCTCGTACGAGGCACCCCGCGCGTGATTGAACTGCGCACCCCAGCCGAGATTGAGCGGATGCGGGTCGCCGGCCAGTTCGTCGCCAGCGTACTGAAGACCACGGCCTCCGCGGCCGCCGTCGGAGTCAACCTGCTCGAGTTGGACCGTATCGCCCACGACCTCATCCGCGCACGCTGTGCGACAAGCTGCTACATCGACTACCACCCCTCGTTCGGTGGTTCGCCATTCGGAAAAGTGATCTGCACCTCGGTGAACGACGCGGCCCTGCACGGCCTGCCGCACGACTATCGGCTGCGCGACGGCGATGTGCTGTCACTAGACTTCGCGGCATCCGTCGACGGGTGGGTCAGTGACTCGGCGGTGACCATGATCGTCGGGACTCCCCGCCCCGAGGACCAGCGCCTCATCGAAGTCACCTCTCGCGCGCTCGATGCCGGCATCGCTGCCGCAACGGTGGGCAATCGGATTGGCGACATCTCGGCGGCGATCGGTGATGTCGCCCACGCGGCCGGGCTCAAGGTCAACCTCGACTTTGGCGGCCACGGCGTCGGCACGATCATGCACGGTGACCCGCACGTTCCCAACGACGGTAAGCGCGGGCGAGGGATGCCACTGAAGGCGGGCCTTGTCTTCGCGATCGAGCCGTGGTTCATGCTCGGCACTCGCAAGCTGTACACCGACGATGACGGCTGGACCCTGCGCAGCGACGACGGGTCACGCGCCGCGCACTTCGAGCACACCGTCGCCGTCACCGATGACGGCCCGATCGTGCTGTCAGCGGCCGAGTAGCTCGTCTAGCCCGTCGCTCGGCCCGTCGTCTGGACCTGCCGCCGCGCTCGACGGGGACGCTTCCTCCGGCCGAGCCAGCCGAGCCGTGGTGACCGGAATCGCGATCCCAATAACGATCGCGAGCACAATCAGCAACGGCCAGAGCACAAGCCCGATCAGAAGCGCGTCTGCGGCGAAGGATGTGGCGACGAGCACGACGACGAGTCCGTACTCGAAACCGAGCAGCCATCGTTCGGGGGTTGTTACCGCGCGCGGTGTGCGCCTCGAGAGCAGCCATTGGTTCAGCCCCAAGGACAGCAGCAGGCCGGGGAAGAAGAACAGTCCGTTGATCGCGAACTGGATCGAGAACAGGCCGGTGCTATAGAAGGCGACGAAGTTGACGACCGTGTAGCTGATCAGGGCCAACAGCAGAATTGCGACGGCCGGCTGCGACCAGTACCAGAACTTCATGGCGTC
>JANOED010000015.1:0-1956 GCA_031413035.1 Leifsonia sp.
GACAAGTTCTCCTTCGGCCTCTGGACGATCGGCTACAACGGCGCCGACCCATTCGGTGGACCGACCCGCGCGCCCCTCGACGTCGTGCACGCGGTCGAGAAGCTCGCCGAACTCGGTGCCTACGGCTTGACGTTCCACGACGACGACCTGTTCGCGTTCGGGTCCACGGATGCGGCTCGTCAGAAGGAGATCGACCGCCTGAAGAAGGCGCTCTCAGACACCGGCCTGATCATCCCGATGATCACCACCAACCTGTTCAGTCAGCCCGTGTTCAAAGACGGCGGCTTCACCTCAAACGACCGCGCGGTGCGCCGATTCGCGCTGCGCAAGGTGCTGAGAAACATCGACCTCGCCGCCGAACTCGGTGCGAAGACCTTCGTGATGTGGGGGGGTCGCGAGGGCGCCGAGTACGACGCGGCCAAAGACATCCGGCAAGCGCTGGAGCGCTACCGCGAGGCGGTGAACCTGCTCGGCGACTACGTCACCGACAAGGGCTACGACCTGCGCTTCGCAATCGAGCCGAAGCCGAACGAGCCCCGCGGAGACATCCTGCTGCCGACCGTCGGACACGCGCTCGCGTTCATCAACTCGCTTGAGCGCCCCGAACTCGTCGGACTCAACCCCGAGGTCGGGCACGAGCAAATGGCAGGGCTCAACTTCGCCGCCGGCATCGCTCAGGCGCTGTACCACGACAAGCTGTTCCATATCGATCTGAACGGCCAACGGGGCATCAAGTACGACCAGGACCTCGTGTTCGGTCACGGCGACCTGCACAATGCGTTCGCTCTCGTCGACCTGTTGGAGAACGGCGGCGCGGGCGGTGGCCAGGCTTACACCGGCCCGCGCCACTTCGACTACAAGCCCAGCCGCACCGAAGACGAGACCGGGGTGTGGGATTCGGCCGCAGCCAACATGCGCACCTACCTTCTGTTGAAGGAGCGGGCTGCCGCGTTCCGGGCTGACCCCGAAGTGAAAGAGGCGCTGGCCGCCTCTCGCGTCGACGAGCTCAGCGTGCCCACCGCGCCCGAGGGCTACGAGGCGCTACTCGCCGACCGCTCCGCCTACGAGGACTTCGACCCGAGCCCCTACTTCAACGGCAAGGGCTTCGGCTTCGTTCGACTCCAGCAGTTGGCGACCGAGCACCTGATGGGCGCGCGCTAAAGCGCGCGAGAGGCACGGGCCGCATGGTGCTAGTAGCAGGTGTCGATTCGTCGACCCAGTCATGCAAGGTCGTGATCGTGGATGCCGCTACCGGCGCCTTGGTGCGCGAGGGCCGCGCGGCTCACCCCAACGGAACAGAGGTCGACCCAGAGGCGTGGTGGAACGCACTCCAGCTCGCGATCACCGAAGCCGGGGGGCTCGACGACGTGTCGGCCGTGTCGGTTGGCGGGCAGCAGCACGGCATGGTCGTGCTCGATTCTTCGGGCAGCGTCATCCGGCCGGCTCTGCTCTGGAATGACACCAGATCGGCTGCAGCGGCCTCCGACCTCGCGGCCGAGGTTCCCGACATTGTCGCCCGAACGGGCTCGCTGCCGGTGGCCAGCTTCACGTCGACGAAACTGCGCTGGTTGCGGGACCACGAGCCCGAGAACGCTGAGCGTGTCGCTGCCGTGGCTCTGCCCCACGATTGGCTGACCTGGCGACTGCGCGGATTCGGCCCGGTGGATGCCGGCAGCGACCCCCGGCTCGATGAACTCACCACCGACCGGTCCGACGCGAGCGGCACCGGCTATTGGAACCCGGCGACCGGGGAGTACGACCGCGACCTGCTCGTGCGATCGCTGGGGCACGACGCCGTGGTGCCTCGAGTGCTCAGGCCGGACGAACCCGCGGGCCGGGTGAACGGGCGCGAGGTCGTCATCGGCCCCGGCGCCGGTGACAACGCCGGGGCTGCGCTCGGCCTAGGCGCGGTCGATGGCGACGTGGTGATCTCGATCGGCACGAGCGGCACCGTGT
>JANOED010000016.1:0-10175 GCA_031413035.1 Leifsonia sp.
TTGCTCGGCTCGACTTGGTGGGTCCCATCCGGGAAAGTAATGACCGGGATGTTCGTGCGGCCGCTAATCTTCTGCGCGGCATCCGCCTGCTCGGGGGTGTCGACCAGATTGATGTACTCGTAGGCAACGCTGTTGCTCTCAAGCACCTTCTTGGCGCGGAGGCAGTCGGAGCACCAGTCGGCGCCATACATCGTGATCGTGGGGGCAGTTACCTCTGAACTCATGCCTTCAGCGTACGCCGCACCAACTTCGCGAGTTCGCCATACACCAGCACGAGTGACGCGAGACCGATGCACAGCGCCCAGTGCGCGGCATCCATTGGCACGGTGCTGAAAGCGACCTGCAGGAACGGAACGTGCACGACCGCAACCTGGAGGCCCGCAGTCAGGGCGAAGGCGGCCCACAGCCATCGGTTGCGGAACAGCCCGCGGAAGGCGCTGGTCGTCGTCGAGCGAGCGTTGAGGGCTCCGAAAATCTGCCCGAACACCAGCGTCGTGAACCCGGCAGTGCGAGCGAGGTCGAAGGTTCCGTCGCCCTCGATGAAGCCGGCGGGGAGGATCGCATCCATCGACGCGAGCGTCAGGATAGCCAAAACAAGCCCGCCCGAGATCACTCCGACCCAGAGGCGCCATCCGATCGCCCGCTCGTCGAGGCTACGGGGCCCACGAGCCATTACATCGTCGACCTCGCGGTCGATGCCCAGGGCGAAGGCAGGAGTGGAGTCTGAAACTAGGTTGATCCAGAGGATCTGCGTCGCAAGCAACGGGACGACGACAGCATCAGCGGAGGCCCCCGCGAAGCCGAGCGCGCCAGCGAAGACCACGCCCAACAACACCGTGAGCACCTCGCCCATGTTGGTCGTGAGCAGATAGCGCAAGAACTTCTGGATGTTGTCGAAGATCGCCCGACCCTGTCGCACCGCGGCGACGATGGTCGCAAAGTTGTCGTCGGCGAGAATCATGCGCGCGGCCTCCTTGGTGACCTCGGTTCCCGTGATCCCCATCGCGATGCCGATGTCTGCCGACTTGAGCGCAGGCGCGTCATTGACGCCGTCACCAGTCATGGCCACGACGTGCCCGTCGGCTTGGAACGCGTCGACGAGCCTGAGTTTGTGGGCTGGTGCGACCCGCGCGAAGACGCTGGCCTCCCGGGTAACATCGCGTAGCTCGTCGTCGTTCATGGTTTCGAGTTCGGCGCCCGTCACGGTGCGCGCGCCCGGCTCCACGATGCCGAGATCGGTGGCGATGCGCGCGGCGGTCAGCGGGTGGTCTCCGGTAATCATCACCACGCGGATGCCCGCACCTCGGGCCTCGGCGATCGCGCCAGCCACCTCGATGCGGGGTGGGTCAAGCAGCCCGGCTAGCCCGACGAACACAAGATCATGTTCCAGCTCGTCGTCGGCCGTCTCGGACTTGGTGCCGTGTCGGTAGGCGACCGCGAGCACGCGGAAGGCGCGGGCCGAGAGCTCGTTGACCTCGCGGTGGATGCGCGCGCGGTCCTCCTCGGTGAGCGGAACTGTCGCGTCGCCTCGTCGCAGGTGCGTGCACAGGGCTAGCAGGGCATCCGGCGCGCCCTTGGAGTAGACGCGCACACTGCCCTTGTCGCGGTGGTGGTGCAGGGTTGACATGAGGCGACGCTCGGAGGTGAACGGCACCTCGGCATCCCGCGCGAAACTGCCTACCTGGTCGTGGAGTCCATCGAGCTTCTCTGCGGCGACTAGGAACGCGGCCTCAGTGGGGTCACCTTCAATGGTCCACTGCCCGCCGCGCTCGGCGAGCTGGGAGTTGTTGGCGAGGGCGCCCGACCGCAACAGAATGCGAGCCTCTGCAAGCAAGTCGCCCTCGAGTTCTCGACCGTCACTGAGCACGTCTCCTTGCGGAACATATCCAGACCCCGAGATGTCGACGCCCCCGCTGGCCAGTTGAAGGCGCTGAATCGTCATCTCGTTGCGGGTCAGTGTGCCGGTCTTGTCGGTGCAGATTACGGATGCCGCCCCGAGAGTCTCGACCGAGGACAGCTCCTTGACCACGGCATGCCGGCGCGCCATGCGCTGCACTCCGACGGCCAGCACGACCGAGAGGATCGCCGGCAGACCCTCCGGCACAGCTGCGACCGCGAGGGAAACACCGAGCACCAGCACGACGACGAAGTCCGCGGGCGTGCTCACCCCGTTGACGAGAATGACGGCGACCATCACGACAATCGCGATGATGATGACGAGGATGCCGAGCATCCGCCCGATCCGCGCGAACTCACGTTGCAAGGGAGTGGCATCAGCTACGGTCTCATCGAGCATTCGCGCAATGGAACCTACCTCGGTCGCCATTCCCGTGTGCGTGACGACCGCACGGCCCACGCCGCTGACGACTGCGGAGCCCTTGAACACCATATTTATTCGGTCGCCGAGAACGACCTCTGCGGGCAGGGGCTCGACGCTCTTGGTCACTGCCTCGCTCTCACCGGTAAGAGAGGCCTCAGCGACGCGCAAGGCTATGGCTGACAGCAGCCGGGCATCCGCACCGACGGCGTCACCCTCCGCGAGAACCAAAATGTCACCGCGCACGAGCCCCGCCGACGGCAACGTGTGCAACGCGCCCGCACGCAGCACCGTGGAGTTCGCCGCGGTGAGTTTGCTGAGTGCGGCCACCGCGTGTTCAGCACGAGCCTCCTGAACGAACCCCAGCACCGCATTCAGGATCACGATCGCGGTGATGGCGATCGCATCCACCGGCACCTCGCTTGCCCCTTCAAAGAACCAGGCGACAAGCGAAATGACAATGGCAACAAGGAGCAGGATCACCAGCGGATTGGTGAACTGCGCGAGGATGCGGCGCCAAGTCGGCACGCGGCCAGTTGAGCGCAGTTCGTTGAGTCCGTCGGCGGCGAGCCGCAGTTGGGCCTCGTCGTCGCTGAGTCCGAACGCAGGGTCAACGCCGAGCTCCCGCGCGACGTCGAGCGCAGGGCTGAGGTACGGGTTACCGAGTCGCATCGTCCTCGTCGAGCGCCTCTTCGAGGGTCTCGCCCGTGGGGTCTTCTGCCGTGTCATCCGACAGGTCTGAACCGCCGACCGGGGTGCCCTGCCACGAGAGGAGGGTGAAGCCAGTCTCGAGGGTTCCGTCGAGTTCGATGACACCCGTGTTCTGGATGTCGTGCTCGCCAGCAAACGCCGGCGGCACGTTGTTTGCGCGACCGGCAACCCACACGCGGATCGCCGCACCGTGGCTGAATACGACGGCGTGGCCCGCACGAACCATCCCGATTGATTCATCGAAACGTGCGAAGAACTCGTGGCCGTTGTCTCCGCCTGGCATTCGACGGTCGAGGTCACCGAGTCCCCACGCGAAAGCGGTCTCGAGGTAGATCTTGTATGCCTCGTGATCGTGGCGCATCTCCAGCTCGCCAGCCTCAATCTCGTGGATGCCCGGCAGTTCGACCGGCTCAATCCCGCGCGCGATGAGAAGCGGATCCGCGGTGAGGAGTGTGCGCTGGAGCCTCGACACATACACCCCGTCGATCGGCTCGGCCCGCAGGGCATCCGGGATCTCTGCCGCTTGCCTCATCCCTAGCTCGGTGAGACCGGGACCGGGCGCAGCGGTGTCAAGTAGTCCGCTGACGTTTGACGGGGTTTGCCCGTGACGAATAAGAAGGAGGCGCATCAGCAAGTGAGCCTAGATGTCGTCGGTGAACAGCGCCATAACCACGGCCATGCTGGCTTGGCATCGGCGGCGCCGATACGCTGGGGCGCCATGGACGACCTGCTTCGCCGGCTCGAGCGTGCCGGCCAACTGTACGCAGACCTCGCGTCGGTGCTCACCCCTGAGTTGCTGGGCTCCCGCCTCGGCGACCTGCCGTCAAGCACGATCGGCGGGCAACTCTGGTGCGTCGTTGGTGCTCGGGAGAGCTACACGCGCGCAGCGCGCGAAGGTGGGTGGAAGGGCTTCACCAGTTCGTTGGATCCGGCGTCGGCAGGTGACCCCGAAGCCGTAGCGCGAATACTGGAGAGCAGCTTTGCAGAGGTAGCCGCGACGATCCAGGCCGGACCCGACGTTGCCGGGCAACGGTGGCTCGGCGATCTGCTGGAACACGAGACCCAGCACCATGGTCAACTCATCCGCTACCTGTACGGTCTGGGAATTGAGCGGCCCGCTTCGTGGCGCGAGCGGTACGCGCTCGAGTGACCTGTCAGCGAGTCAGCAGCTCGGCGCGCTCGGGATGCTCATCGAACCACTGGGCCACATACCAGCACATCGGCACTACTCGGCTGTCGGTTGTCTTCTCGACATCGTCGATCGCGAACTCGACAACCTCGGCCGCATAGCCCTTCCCACGGTGGGCGGGCTGGGTGTAAGTGTGATTGAACGAGATCGAGTTCCCGTTGATTCGATAGTCGGCCACTGCGACGAGATCACCGTCGACAGTGAGGGTGTAGCGACTCTCGTCGGGCTCGTGGGTCAAGACTTTCGACATGAGTCCAGCCTAAGCCCGACGCGGATATGCTCAACCTAATGCGACGACTGCTAGCGGTAATCCTGATCCTGTTCACGCTCAGCGTGCCGAGTGCCGCGCACGCAGATACCAGCGATTTCACGTTCGATTCGTTCGACGCGGACTACACGCTCAGTCGTGACGTCGACGGCACCGCACGGCTCGTAGTGGTGGAGACAATCGTCGCGCGGTTTCCCGACTTCGATCAGAATCGCGGAATCATTCGCGCGATCCCCAACGATTACGACGGCGTGCCCTTGAACACCGAGGTGATCTCGGTGACGGATACCGCGGGCATCCCTGTTCCGTTCACCCAGAACTTCACCGGTCAGTTCGTTGAACTTGCGCTGGGCACCGACGAATTCGTGCGCGGAGTGCAGACCTATGTCATCACCTACTCCCAGATAAACGTCGTGCGGTCTTTTGCCGACCTGGGGGTCGACGAGTTCTATTGGGACGTCAACGGCACCGGGTGGGACCAGCCTTTCGGGGAGGTGTCGATGAGCCTCACGATTGACCCGGGGCTCGAGCCATTCCTTACCGGCGACGCGGCGTGCTACAGCGGCTACCTCGGTGACGCGACCCCCTGCGCCATCGAGAGCGGACCGCTTAACGGAGAACCGCTGGTGTTCACAGCGTCCGTAAGCGACCTCGAGCCCGCTCAAACGATGACCGTTGCAGTCGGTTTCGTGGCCGACACGTTTGTGACCCCCGAACCGACAGTGCCCGTCGTGCCCGTGCCGCAGGAGCTTCCGCTCTGGGCACAGTTGCTTTCGGGAAGTGTTCTCGCTCTGGCGCTCGGCGGCATCGTCGGGGCCATCCTGCTCCGCGTGCGTGGGGGCCGCGGGGCACCCGGTCGGGGCACAATCATCGCGCAGTACAGCGAGCCCGAAGATCTGTCGATCCTTCAGGCGGCTCACTTGGTCGGCCGCTCGTACACGGCACTGCCCGCTGCGCTGGTGCGGCTGGCGGTTCGCCGCAACCTGCGAATACTGGCTTATCCGGTCGATGTCTCGGTAGCCGAGCCATACACGCTCCAGTACCTAGGCTCGCCCGGGGCGGACGCCTACGACCTCGAGCTGCTGAAGGCTCTGTTCGGCCCTGACGCGCAGCCGGGAGCAGTGCGTGCCTTCGGCCGACGCGATCAGAAGCTCATGACACTGCTCTCGAACTCATCGACCAAGGCGAACGCGTCGCTCATCAGCGAGGGCTACCAAGACGCACCGAAGGGAATTGCAACGGGTCTGCTGATCGCGCTCGGGGAGTTCTTGCTTATCTTCGTCGGGATGGGCGTGCTCATCCTGACCGGCCTGCTATTCCTGAACGTGAGCCCGCTGGTGATTGGCGGAATGGTGCTGGCGTTCTTTGCGGTCTTCATCACCCTGCCCCTGGCCTGGCGATCGCGCACTGTGACTAGCAAGGGCGCGGATGCCCGCGACTTCCTCAAGGGAATGAAGGTGTACCTCGATCTCGCGGAGAAGGACCGACTGCAGATGCTGCAGAGCGCGACTGGTGCCGACCGCATCGATGTCGGCGACGAACTCCAGCTCGTGAAGCTCTACGAGAAGCTGCTGCCGTGGGCGGTGCTGTGGGGCGTCGAGACGACGTGGATGAAGGAACTTGCGGTGCACGTCGATGCGCTTCCCGAGAAGCCTGACTGGTTCGTAGCGACGAACGGCTTCGAGATCAGCGCCTTCACCACTGCGATGAGCGGCTTCCGCACCACCATCACCCCGCCGAGCACGAGCTCGAGTGGCTGGCGCGGCAGCTCGGGCGGCAGCTTCTCGGGCGGGTCGCGCGGTGGGGGGTTCTCCGGCGGCGGTGGCGGCGGCGGGGGCGGCGGGGGTCGCTAGGTCGGCCTAGGCGGGTTCTGCGACCTTGACCGGTAGTGCCGCCTCAATTGACTCGATGATCGCTGGGTCATCCGGTTCGGTTGTTGGCAAGAAGCGGCGGATGCCTCCGGCCGGCGTGATCACGAACTTTTCGAAGTTCCACTTGATCTTGCCTCCCTTGCCGGTGCCACTTCGCCCGTACGGAGTCTTCGTGAGCTCCTGGTAAAGGGGATGCGCGTTGCGCCCATTGAGCTTGACCTTGTCGAACATCGGGAAGGTCACACCCCACGTAGCAGAGCAGTATTCGGCAATGTCATCGGTCTTGTTGAGTTCCTGCAGAAACTGGTTGCTTGGGAAACCCAGAACCGTGAAGCCGCGGTCAGCGTACTTCTTCTGAAGCGCCTCCAGCTTCTCGTACTGGGGCGCGAGGCCGCAGCGTGAAGCAACGTTGACGATGAGGAGCACCTTGCCAGCGTAGGCGGCCAGCGTGGTGGCCTCTCCTCGAATGGTGGTGAGGGGGATCTGGTCGAGAGAGGTAGTCACAGGAAGAATCTAACTCCAGCTTTCTGCGAGAAAGCCTTGGGTAGTCTGATGCGCATGCCCGAGAGCCCGCTGTCGTCGAGCCCGTACGAGGTTCTTGGGGTCACGGCATCCGTAAGTCACGAAGAACTGCGAAAAGCCTTCAGACGAGCCCTTCGAGACACTCATCCGGACACTGGAGGCGACCCCAAGCGCTTCACCGAGGTGCAGCTCGCGTGGGAGCGGGTGAGCACCCCTGAGCGGCGCGCAGCCTACGACGCCGGGCGAGGTAGTTCGGGCGAACATCCCACCTACACGGCACAGGCTGCCCGGCCCCGTCAGGACACCCGGCCAAAGCCGCGCAGCTACGGGCACCCCGGCGGGTGGCGACGCGAACTCTTTCTCTCGCAGATGCGGGAATGGGTCGGACGCGGAGTCACGATCGCCGACCCCTACGATCCCGCGCTCGTGCGCACCGCTCCACGCGAGATCCGCCGCACGCTCGCCGATGCCCTAGCTGAGGAGTCAGCAGCTCGCGCGTTGAGCACGCTGGGGCTCGGGTTCACGATCTGGCATGACGTGGCAACGGGGCATCCCGAAGACAAGATCGACCACATCGTGCTCGGGCCGACCGGACTCATCGCACTACTTTCTGAGGATTTCGGTGGACCGGTTCGTGTGCGCAAAGGCGAACTCATCGGTGACGCGGTCGCGGGGGAGAAGCCTGTGACGGAGCTCGCCGCCCGCGCGAAGGTCATCGCCCGGCAGCTGCGGGTGCGGTTCAGTGCGCTCGTGATCGTGATACCGGACGATGCTCTTGAGGACTCATTCGTCGTGCTCGGCACCGAGCGCGGAGCCGTGACGGCTGCTGTTCGTCAGTCGTTTCTCGCTGGCTTGCTGCGCGGTGGGATACCTGGCACAGTCGCGATGGGCGGCAACGAACTCTTCGACGTGCGCAGCCGATTGATGGGTGGACTGCGATTCGTCTAGCCCGTGTGGTGATCGCTGCGCGCTAGCCGGTCAGCGACGTGTCGGGGTTCTCACCGAACTCGCGCAGCAACGGGTCTTTGAGAGCCGGTTCCGCGTCGACCGGGACGTCGTCACGGCGGTGCTTGGGATGGTGCGGCTGAGCGCCGCCATCAACCGAGCCGTGGGCTCCGGCTGTAGGTGTGCTGTCGCTCATCTGACGCCCCCGAATCGTTGGGTAAGCAAGCATATCCAGACTGGACAGACCAATACCAGTTCACATCCGCGCGCTACAGTGCTGCGATGTCCACCGGCCCCGCGCTCGCCCGCCGCCTTGGTGTGACCGATGCAACGCTCATCGGCCTGGGCTCGATGATCGGTGCCGGGGTGTTTGCCGCCTTTACCCCCGCCGCGCAGGCCGCCGGCACCGGACTCCTCGTAGGCCTCGTGGTCGCCGCCCTCGTAGCCTTCGCGAATGCCACGTCGTCGGCGCAACTCGCTTCGGTGTATCCGACATCGGGTGGCACCTATGTCTACGGCCGCGAGCGGCTCGGGCACTGGTGGGGATTCTTCGCCGGTTGGAGCTTCGTCATCGGCAAGATCGCTTCGTGCGCGGCCATGGCGCTGACTTTCGCGGCCTACGCGGCTCCGGGCGGCTGGGAGCGGCCCGTCGCAGTGGCAGCGGTCATTGCGCTCACTACGGTCAACCTGCTCGGCATCACCCGAACAGCACTGCTCACCCGAGTAATTGTTGTTCTCGTGCTCGCTGTGCTCGCCGTCGTTGTGGCTGCGGGCATGACGAGCGGTCTTCCCGAACTCGGCATCTGGAGCAGCCCTGGCGGCGGCCTGGGCGACGCACTGGTCGCCGATGGCTGGTACGGTATCCTTCAGTCGGCGGGCCTGCTGTTCTTCGCATTCGCCGGGTACGCGCGTATCGCGACTCTCGGCGAAGAGGTGCGTGACCCAGCGCGGACGATTCCCCGAGCCATCCCGCTCGCGTTGGGCATCACTGTCGTCGTCTATGCCGCGGTCGCGGTCTCGGTGCTCGGGGTTCTCGGGGCGGACGGTGTCGCCGCAACGCCGGTCCCGTTGTCGGGGACAGTTGAGGCGGTGGGCTGGAGCTGGGCAGAGCCTGTAGTGCGGGTGGGTGCAGCGGTGGCATCCTTGGGTGCGCTGCTGGGGCTCATCGCCGGAGTCGGGCGCACGACACTGGCAATGGCTCGAGAGCGGGATCTGCCGGGGTGGCTTGCGGCCGTGCATCCACGGTTCTTGGTTCCGCATAGAGCAGAGATCGCGATCGCGTTGGTCGTCTGCGTTCTGGTGGCGACGTTAGACCTGCGAGGAGCGATCGGGTTTTCGTCGTTCGGCGTGCTGCTGTACTACGTAATCGCCAACGCTTCGGCAGTCACCCAGCCAGCTGATCAGCGTCGATATCCACGAGTGCTGGCGTTGTTCGGCATCATCGGATGCCTCGCTCTAGTGGTCACTCTGCCACCCCTGTCGATCGTGGTCGGCCTTGGCGTCATCGCAGTCGGCATCGGGTATCGGCTCGTGTCCGGTTGGACACGGGCACCGGAGCACGCCGACTAGGCTGGTGTCTTCGTTGGGAAGGTACACGCGCAAGTGATTCGAGTTATCAGCTACAACCTCCGCAAGCATCGCGCCATTGGAGAACTCGCCCAACTCGCCGAGACGCCTGACCTTGACGCTCTCTGCCTGCAGGAGGTCTTTGCGGCCGAACTGCCAGAGGAGATCGGCAACCTCCACCTCGCGGATGCCACGAAGAGCAACCGCCTCGGCCTCGCGATCTACTACCGCAAAGACCGCTACGAACAGATCGCAAGCAAGTCGTTCGAGCTCAAGAAGTCGCTCCATGACCTGATCTTCTCGCCTACGCCAGAGCGGCTGGTCGGTTCCCGCCTTGTCGACCGAGAGAGCGGTCACGAGCTGGTTTTGGCCTCATTCCATGCTGCGCCGCTCACAGCACTCAACTCACTCAGGCGCAACCAGATCCGGGCGGCGCACGAACTGCTACAGGAGCTGGGTGAGGGTGCGCCGATCATCATGGTCGGCGACTACAACTACCCGCTCTTCAAAGACAACCTCAGTGAACGGGTGAAGAAGACCGGCTACGATCTGTCCCTCAGCGACCGGATGACCTACACGGCATACAAGTTCTTCCGCGGTCACTTCGATTTCGTGACCTCGCAGGGTTTTACGATCGAGGGCGTAGAGACACTCGGCCGGGGCTCGAGCGACCACATCCCGATTCTCGTCACCGCTTCGTATGGCGAACCGGCCTACAAGCGGGCGGGCAAGGAGTAGCCCCACGGCATGCGGATCTGCGCGAAAAGCCCCCGAGGTCGTTGATCT
>JANOED010000017.1:0-2046 GCA_031413035.1 Leifsonia sp.
ATCGTTCCTGCGTGCTCTCCCGCACTCACGACATCTCGTCGAGTTCGTCCTCGAGCAACACGACACGGAGAAGCTGGTCTCAGCTCTCGAGGAGGATCACAAGGGTGTCTGCACGCACACCATCGTGCTGCATCGCTGCGGCGCCTTCGTCACTGTCCAAGACAGCCTGGAAGGCGTCCATGTCCGAAACGTCCATGCTCAGGCCCACGCGGTTGGGGTTCTGCGGGTCCACATAGGTCTGGATGTTGGTGACCGCGGATCCGAAGACCTCGGCGCGTTTCGGAGATGCGAGCCAATGAGCGACGTCGTCCACCTCGTGGGTTGCGATCAACTTAGGCATTCCACCCTCCCATATTGGGGACCGCGAGCGCGGACCGGTGAAAAGCTACACCAGCTGCGATTCATGTCTGTCGTGGGTGCCTGACGTCGCCTGGAGCGCCGCGCGCTGGTCGCCAGTCATTGTTCAGATCGACGTCGCCGAGCAAGAAACGGAATCGCCCTTTCGCACCCTCAATCCGTTTTCCGCCGATCGCGATATTGCTTCCGTCGCACTGCGTCGAAAATTGCCGGTGAGGATCGGCAACCGAAGTGTCACCGACCGCGGGATCGGGGTCGGCATTATCTCGCGTCACGGTTGGGCCGGACTGTGCGGGTCGTCCAACGGTCGACGATGCATTATCGGGCGTCGATACCGAGCGGTTCGGCCACCGTCCGATTCTTGAGGTGGCGCCCCTTTCAAGCAATCGGCGCTACCTCGGGACAGTCGGTTATCTGGCGGTTTGGGCGGTCAGCGTCGCCAGACTGTGCCAAACGGGATGGCCCACCTTGGGTTGGAGCGCGCACCGTCAGGTGGGCGTCAGTGCCGGCATTGCCGTCGCGGGTCACAGGCGGATTGCGCCAGACCGGCGGCAGTGACCTATTTGCCGAGATAGGAGCGATCCGCGTAGGGGAATCCGGTGAGTTGGCAGTCCTTGGACTCGTTGTAGTCGTAGTACGCGCGGACCTCTGCGATCCGGCGTTCCTTCATCACGTACCACTCGCAGCCGCGGAACATCATCCGAGCTGCGGTGCTCGGCAACGTGTACGCGCAACTCCACTCGCTGACGACCTCGTCGCCACTCCCAATCAGGTGGTCGATCTTCCACGTCGGGTCGTAGACCTTCTTGAACTTCCGCCAGTAGTTGGCGAGATGGGCCGCGCCGCGGATGGGCGGGTGCACCTCGGGCAGGAAGTAGTGGACGACGTCATCGTCCAATGTGCGAAGGAGATGGTCGGTCTCACCCGTGTTGCATCCTGCGAAGTAGTCCAGAACCACCTCGATGTGCTCGTCAGTTGACATGGCGTCCCTTCTCGGGCCTGATACGTAACCCGGCCTCAGTGTTGTCCTGCGTCGTGTGAGCGTCAACCGCCCATCTCACCAATAGTGCCAGGTCGACGACAAGGTTCCCCTGCCTGCGCGGGCTGGGGACAAAGTGTCGATCTGGGGGCGCCCCAACCACAGATGTTCCGGTGATCGATGAGCGTCCTTGGCGACGGGATTACCTCGCGCTGCAGTGGGGCCTCTTGCAAGCGGTCAGAGTGTTGTCGTTCTGTCGCGCAGCGCGAGATGCGGTGCGTCCATTGTCCGCGACGAGTCGCAGCGAGGTCTACGGTTCGGAGGTGAGAACGACAGAGCCGGGTCGGGTCGTCGACATCCGGAATGCCCGAACACTGTTCCCGGCTACGGCCGACTCGGCCTACTTCAACACTGCGGCGGTGGGGTTGGCGAGTCAGAAGTTGACGGCGGCGTATCACCAGTTCGTCGACGAATGGGCGGCGTCCGGTTTCGACTACGTCCGCGGAGAAGCGGCCGCCGAAACTGCGAGGACGTCGGTCGCAGCACTGATGGGTGCCGACCGATCAGACATTGCTTTGATCGCGTCGGTGTCTGCAGCGGCGGGGCTCGTGTCGGCGCAGTTCGGCCCCGCCCGCAGCGGACAGAACGTGGTGATTGGGGAACGCGAGTACAGCTCGAACCATTTCCCGTGGCGGTTGCTCGCCAACAAG
>JANOED010000018.1:0-1551 GCA_031413035.1 Leifsonia sp.
ACGTAATCCGCCTCCGCGCCGCGGCGGGTGACTAACTCGACTCCGGCCGGGACTTCCGGCCGAACAATGCCCGCGTCGGTGTAGACCGCCGTCATCACCTCGGCCAGCCCGGCTGCGTTGAGCCGAGTGCTGACGTACCACCCGACCCCGGTGCCATGCGTATTGCGGGTGATTGCGGGCATCCCGGCCCCTGGTCCGTCGAGGTAGGTGGCCATGACCTCGGCGCCCGCGAGCGCGAGGTGCTCCTGCCAGACGTCTGCGTTGAGCACTTCTGCGTTGGGCACGACGCCGTTCCAAGTCACCGTCGCTGTGACGTTCTCGCGCAGCGGCAGGAACTCTTCGACGGTCACGCCGAGCGCCGCGCGCAACGGCGACAGGAATCCGCCATCGTGCACCGTGTCGAATTCGTCGACGATGGCAGAGAAGAACGACACCAGCAACGTGCCGCCCTGCTCGACGTACTGGGTGAGGTTCGCGGCATCCGCTGTCGTGAGCAAATACTGCGCCGGCGCGATGACGAGCCGGTAGGCCGACAGGTTGTGACCTGGGAGGGCGAAGTTGACGGTGATGCCAGCGCGCCAGCACTCCTCGTAGAAGGCGCGGATCTGATCTGCATGACTCACGTCTAACGACGGGCGCCACTCGAGATCCTGGGCCCAGAACGATTCGAAGTCCCAGAGGATTGCGACGTCGGCCGTGACGGTCGACGCCCTCAGTTCGGCGAGCCGACCGAGGGTGGCGCCCAACTCGACCACCTCCCTCCACACCCGCGAGTCGGTGCCCGCGTGCGGGATCATCGCGGAGTGGAACTTCTCCGCACCCGAGCGCGATGCGCGCCACTGGAAGAACAGGATCGCGTCAGCGCCGCGACCAAGATGCGACAACGAGTTTCTGGCCAGCTCCCCCGGTCGCTTGGCGATGTTGCGCGGCTGCCAGTTGACGGCGGAGGTGGAGTGCTCCATGAGAATCCAGGGCTTGCCGCCGCCGACCGAGCGGGACAGATCGGCAGCGATAGCCAGTCCAATCTCGCCCTCCACGTCGGCAGCCGAGAGGTAGTGGTCGTCAGACACGATGTCGACCTCACGGCCCCACGCCCAGAGGTCGGTGACGTCGCTGGAGTTGGCCATGAAGTTGGTGGTGATCGGCTGAGGCGCATGAGCCCGGATCGCATCCCGTTCGGCGATGAAGCACTCGCGCAATTGGTGATCCGTGAAGCGGGCGAAGTCGAGACGCTGCGCCGGGTTGACGACGGAGAGAGCGGCGGCGGGGGCACCGACCTCATGCCATCCGGAGTAGACCTGCCCCCAGAACGTGGTGCCCCAGACCCGGTTCAGCTCGTCGATCGTTCCGTAGCGGCGCTCCAGCCATTCGCGGAACGCGAGCACGGATTGCGGCGAGTAGTCTTCCCCAACCGGTTGCCCGTACTCGTTGTGCACGTGCCACAGCACGACGGCCGGATGCGCGCCGTAGCGCTCGGCGAGTTGGCCCGCGATCCGCACCGATGCGTCCCGGTATTCGGGGGATGACGGCGAGGCCATGCCGCGAGCGCCG
>JANOED010000019.1:0-2598 GCA_031413035.1 Leifsonia sp.
CGTCGTAGAGCTGCGAGAACGCCTCGGCACGCGACTCGAGCGGCTGATCTTCGATCACTCTCAGGCGCGAGAGCAGAGCATCCGTTTCGTCGGTGTCGGTGCCATCCGAAGTCTCACTCATGGTCACGAATATAGCTCCGGAGGCACCTCGAGGGCGTAGATCGCGAGCCCGGAGTTCCAGATTGCGGCCGAGCCGGCCCTGAGGAGGTCGACGCCGCTGCCGGACTCGATCGTCAGCCGCTGACCGGTGCGCCTGACGCGCGCCTCGCCGACCACCGTGTCGACAACGCCAGCGGTCTCCTCGGTCACGATCGCCGGGTACCGTTCGTGCAGACCGCGAAGATCATCGAGGATGTACGTCGGCCTGTCCTCGGGCCCAGCCGCGAGAATCTGCTTGGCCTTGTCAATACCCGTCAGCACCATGGCCGAGGCGATTCTCGCCCGGTTGGCACCCCGGATATCAGTGTCGAGACGGTCGCCAACCATGAGCGCCGATCGCGAGCCGAAGCGCCTGAACGCCTCCTCGTAAATCGCCACTTCAGGCTTACCCGCGACGATCGGTAGCCGCCCGACAGCAGTGTGCACCGCGGAGACGAGCGTGCCGTTGCCCGGAGCGATTCCGCGCGCCTGCGGAATGGTCCAGTCGGTGTTCGTGGCGATCCAGTGCACGGCTTCTCCCCCGCCATTCAGGGCGAAAGACGCCTCGGCAAGGTCTTTCCAACCGACACTGGGATCAAATCCTTGGATGACCGCCGCAGGCTTGTCCTCCGCCGAGCGGGTCACCACGAGCCCGGCACGCTCGACTTCCGAGGTGAGTCCGTCGCCGCCGACGACCAGCACGGTCGATCCCCTGGGGACGAGGTCGGCGAGCAGCCGAACGGCGGCCTGGGGTGACGTCACCACGTCTGCGGGGGCCACGCTGAGACCCAATTCGACGAGGTGGGCTGCGACCGCCGCATCCGTTCTGGAGGCGTTATTGGTGAGGTAGCCGACCCTGATAGTCGGCGCTATCGAATTTATGCTCTCAACGGCATATTCAATCGCGCCAGCACCGCGATAGATGACACCGTCGAGGTCGGCAAGCACAACATCTATGCCATCGAGGAGCTTTTTACCGTTCATCGGGCTCTACGATTTCGACGAGCTCGTCTTCCAGCTCTTCTTCGATGACCTCGATCACATCGTCTTCGGGGTCGCTCTGGTCAAGTGCATCCGCGGCAACGTCGGCCCGCCGCTCCCATTGGGTGGCCTCATCGGTGCGTCCAAGCTCCTCGAGCACGGTCGCGTAGGCCGAGAACAGCGCAGGACTGAACGAGTAGGCCTTCGTGGGGTCGAGCTGCGGTATCTCCAGCTCGGTCAATGCGGCGTCCGGATGCCCTAGGTCAAGCCGCGCACCAGACATCGCTATGGCCAGCTCAACCTGCACGGGTGCCGGCAGTGTCGCGCGGGCGACGGATCGACCGAGCTCAAGCGCACGCTCGGGCCGCCCCATCCCCCGCTCGCTGTCGACCATCATGGGCAGCTGGTCATCGCGCCCCGTAATGCGTCGGTAGGTGCGCAGTTCGCGAAGAGCTAGCGCGTAGTCACCAATGGAATAGGCGGTTATTGCGAGGGTCTCGCGCACGATTCCGATGCGGCCGGCCCGGCGCGCGGCCGAGATGGCATGTTGGTGGGCGAGTTCCGGATCGTCGTCGATCAGTCGAGCGGCCATCACCAGGTGGCGCGCAACACCCTCGGCGTTCTCCTTGCTCAGGGTCTTCAACTCGTTGCGAGCGACTCGATCGAGATCCGCGGGTACCACCTCGTCGGGGATGAACGGGGCATCGTGGTGCTCCCGAACAGAGCGGGTGTTGAACGGGTCACGGTCTTCGGGTAGCTCACGCTCGCGCGCATCGCGGTCACCGCGGGCGGGCGCGCCACCCTTGGTCCACAACCGCTTCTCGTCGGGCTTGCGACCGGGGCCTCCCTTGGCCGGCGGTCGCCCGTTTCGTGAATCACTCATGCACTGGTCCTCTGGCTACAGATGGCTTAACGCAAAATGGCCACCCTCCTCTGTCTTTCAACAGAGTGGGTGGCCACTTTACAAAGAAGTCCGGCGGTGTCCTACTCTCCCACAAGGTCCCCCTTGCAGTACCATCGGCGCAGAGAGTCTTAGCTTCCGGGTTCGGAATGGGACCGGGCGTTTCCCTCTCGCTATGGCCGCCGAAACACTATTGATTTATCAATCGTTTCTGGCCAGATCAGGCAAGAACTCAAAGAGCTCTCCCCCTAGCTGGGCAGTGGAACCCGACCGTAAATCGGGAACCACAAAGTGGACGCGAACATACTCATTACCCTCGAAGGGTGAGTGTTATCAATTTATCGGCTTATTAGTACGGGTCAGCTCCACGAGTCTTTAGTCCTCGCTTCCACATCCCGCCTATCAACCCAGTAGTCTAGCTGGGAGCCTCTCGACCGAAGTCATGGAAATCTCATCTTGAAGCCGGCTTCCCGCTTAGATGCTTTCAGCGGTTATCCGTTCCGAACGTAGCTAATCAGCGGTGCTCCTGGCGGAACAACTGACACACCAGAGGTTCGTCCATCCCGGTCCTCTCGTAC
>JANOED010000020.1:0-17408 GCA_031413035.1 Leifsonia sp.
GCTGCGTTCGCCGTGGCATCCGCGGTGCTGCTGATCGTTGGGCTGGTTCTGCTGATTGTGGGACTATTCGGCTGGGGCCGCGGGCGCAACCTCGATACCGAGCCCATCACCGGACCGTACCCGGTCGCCGTCACGGGTCACCTCGACCCGACCTTGTCGCGCTGGATGTGGCTCGTGAAGTGGATTCTCGTGATCCCGCACTGGATCGTGCTCAGCGTGCTGTGGGTCGGCTTCGGCGTGGCGACCATCATCGCCTGGTTCGCCATTCTGTTCACCGGTCGGTACCCGCGCTCACTGTTCCCCTTCACCGTTGGGGTGCTGCGCTACACGTGGCGCGTGTCGTTCTATGCCTACTCAGCGCTGGGAACCGACCGCTACCCGCCCTTCAGCCTTGAGAGCAAGGACTACCCGGCCGAGTATGAGGTCGCGTACCCCGAACGGCTGAACAACGGTCTCGTTCTGGTGAAGGGATGGCTGCTGGCCATTCCGCACCTAGTGATTCTCGGCATCCTGCTCGGTGGATCGACGTGGACGGCTGGCTCGTGGGGCAACGGCTCCTCGTCGGGCACCAGTGCGTCACTGCTAGGGCTGCTCGTGCTCGTCGCTGCGGTCATCCTGCTGTTCACGGGAAAGTACCGTCAGCCGCTGTTCGACCTAGTGCTGGGTATCAACCGCTGGGCTCTCCGGGTCGCTGCGTATGTCGCGCTTATGCGCGATGAGTACCCGCCGTTCCGTCTCGACCAGGGACCGACTGAACCGAGCTAGGCCTGGTGAGGCTCGAGCACGACAACGGCTGTGGTGCCGGGACGGAGTGCGGCGAAGTCGTCAAGACCGACGTCGATCTGCTTCCACCGGGCCCACAGCTGCTCGCGCTCGGCGCCCGTCGCGGCGTGGGCAGTGACGGGGCCTTCCCATTCTTTGGTGACCACCGTCCCCGACGGATCCGCCTGCAAATTTAACCACCACGCCGGCTCGGCCGCGCCCCAGCCGTTCATGGCAAGGGTGACGAACCGAGTTCCATCGACGAAATACCCGAGCATGACCGAGCGCTGCTCACCCGTGCGCCTACCGGTTGTTGTCAATTGCAGAGTGCCCCAACTGCCCGGCTTGGGCCGAGACACGCCAAGACTTCCGCCGCTGATCCGGTATAGCGCGCGGTGCATTCTCCAGAACGCACGGATGAACCAGCGCGGCGGCAGACGCGGGGCCTTCTTGGGTGCTTCCGATATGGTTGCCATTCCCAGAATCTACTCTCCCGGCTCACGCTCAAGTCGTGCCGCGACACGAGTCAATAGCGAGGTGAGTTGTTCGACCTCGTCGGGCGTGAGCGCCGCCTCAGTTTGTTCACTCAGCTCCGACCACACGACCGTCACACGTTGAGCGGTCTGCTGCCCGAGCTCGGTCAATGTCACACGCTTGGCTCGGGAGTCCTCGGGGTCGGCGGTACGTTGCGTGAACCCCGCGGCTTCGAGGCGCCCGAGCATCTTGGCCACGGTCGGCGGCTCGACGCTGAGGATTCTCGCGAGTTGCACCTGAGTCGCAGAACCACGCTTGTGCAGGATGCTCAGCAGCAGTTCCTGGCCAGGGTGCAGCCCCAGCGGCGCGAGTGCGACCGCCGCGCGTCGTCGATGCGCCCGCGCGGCGGCCATGAGTGCCTTATCGAGGCGAGATAGCTGCACGGCTCTTCGCTTTGGAGTGGATGACCGCATTGCCCACGATCACGATGGTGGCAGTGACCACGTGCATTCCCACCAGGGTCGCGACCCCGGTGGGCGTTGTTGCCGCAGTGGTAGCGGTAAGCGAGAGGCCGGCAAGAATGACGCCAGCGATCGTAAAGACGAGCAAGCCCCGGCGAGGCAGGATGCCGACAAGAACGAGCGCACCGACGGCGCCGAGCACGGCGCCGGCAATGCTCGCCCCGATCACCGGGCCGAAGTCGATGGGGAGGGATGTGCCTTGCATAGTGACGACAATAGCTGCGCCGTTGGCAGCTTGGCCGCCGAGCAAGACGATCAGGTTGGCAACCACCGCGGCAAGCGCGGTGGTCCACAAAGCGAGCAGAACGGGACGGAGAAGCGGGCGCATGAGAGTCCTTTCGAGACGCGCGGGGTTGCGGGTCACGGGGTACAACAATAGCCGGCTATCTATATTCCGATCACCTAGTGCAGAAGAAGCGCTACCGCCCCCGCCACGAGAGCAGAACGTGCAACAGCGGCACCACACTCGAGCCCATTAGCACCCAACTCAGCACCTCGTCGGTGGGGCGAAGCAGCACACCGGCGATGAGCAGCCCCGCAAACACGATCGCGGATGCCCCCCTTCCGACCGAGCGCTCGACCGCACGCAGCCGGCGCTCGACTTCGGGGGTGCGCACAGCGACCTGTCCGTTATCGAGGCGGGATGCCAGTTCGTCAAGCCTGCCAGGGAGGCGAGCCAGGGTAGTGGCGTAGCCGACCGCCTGCTGGCCGAGCCCGCGGAGGGCGCCGTTGCTGGGATTGAGCACTGTCCGCGCGAACGGGTCGACCGCATCCCACATGTTGAATTCGCGGTTGAGGGCGCTCGTCACGCCGGAGATGAGGGAGATGGCGCGCAGCAGGAGAAGGAAGCTCTCGGGCAGTTGGAACGGCAGGGCGCGGATCGTTTCGCCGAACTCGGCGGCGAACGCCTCCAGTTCGCGCTGGTCGACCTGTTGAAGCTCGGCGACGCCCATGCCCCCGAAACGGTCGAACAGCAAGGTCAACGCGCGCTCCAGTTCCTCGGTATCTGCTGTTGTCAGCAGAACGCCGAGCCCCTCGAGCGACCTGACGAGGGCGCGACCGTCGCGGGCGACCACGGCGAGAATGAAGCTGCGCAGCCCGGATCGGAGAGTGTCGGTGATCTCGCCCATCATCCCGAAGTCAATAAACGTCAGACTCCAGTCCTCACCTGAGCCGGGCGCGCCCGGGGTGACGAAGATGTTGCCCGGGTGCGGGTCGGCGTGGAAGAAGCCGGCGACGAAGATCTGCTGAAACGTTGCGCGCGCGAGTTCCTGAGCGACGGCCGCGGGATCGATGCCGGCTGCTGTGAGGGCCTCGACGTCGGTGATCTTGATCGCCGTCACATCCGACAGGGTGAGCACGCGCAGGGCGGTGCGGTCCCACACGACAACGGGCGCAGCGATCTTCGGGTCGTTGGCGAAGTCTTCGGTGAACCGCACCGCATTGGCGGCCTCGTGCAGGTAGTTGATCTCCTCCAGGCTGGTCGTGGCGAACTCTTCGACGAGTGCTGGGGCGTCGGCCCGCGACGAGACAATCCGCACCCGGGACAACCAACGGGCGACCCGGCGCAGCGCAGCGAGATCGACCGCAACAATGTCTTCGATCCCCGGTCGCTGCACCTTCACCACGACGTGCTCGAAGCCGAGGTCGGCAGCGATCCCCGCTGACAGCCGTGCACGGTGCGCCTGACCGAGGGATGCCGCGGCAATCGGCACCGGCTCGAACTCGGCATAGGCGAGCTCAAGCGGCATCCCGAGCTCGGTCTCCGCCTGCGCTCGGATCGCCTCGAACGTTTCGGGCGCCACCTCGTCTTGCAGGCCTTCAAGCTCGCGCGTGATCTCCGGCGGAAGCACGTCGAGGCGCGATGACATGAATTGGCCGACCTTGATCATCAGCCCGCCGAGCTCGGCAGCAAGGCTGTAGAAACGTCTAGCGAGTTTCTGCAGGCGAGGGATTCGCCCTCGGGCGGCGAACCGCGCGAGTCCGAAGCGCGGCAGTACGAGTTCGAACCACCAGGCCTGCACCATCGCGCGCGCGGCGAACCGCATGATCCGGCGGTAGCGCGCCCGGAAGGCACGGCCCTGCGGCGGAGCAGTGAGTGGGCCGCTAGCGGGCGGCATCCCCTCAGTCCTCGGCGAGGATCGCGTAGAGCTTGCGGCGCGCCTCATCGAGTACCGCGACGGCACGCTCACGCTGCTCGTGCGTACCACTCTGCGCTACCTGCGCGATAGCTTGCGCGAGCTTCGCGCCGGCCTTCGGCAGGGCAACGCTGCGCTCAGAGTCCCACGAGCGACGCGCCTGCCACGGCTGCGGACCACTCGCGAACTCGGTTGCGGTTTCACGGCCGGCCTCGGTGAGCGAGTAGACCTTGCGCTCGCCGACCTGCTCAGACGTTACGAGTCCCTCGTCGGCCAGCAGCTGGAGAGTGGGGTAGATCGAACCGGGGCTGGGCTTCCAGGCTCCCTGCGTGCTCTTTTCGATCGCCTGAATGATCTGGTACCCGTGCATGGGCTCCTCAGTAAGAGCTACAAGGATCGCCGTGCGGATGTCGCCGCGACCCATCCGCCCCGACATACGGGGGGAGAAAGCGTCGCGGAGGCCGTCAACGGCCTCCCACATGTCAAATCCGGTTGATGAAGATGCGCGCATGATGTGCCCTTTCGAAAGACAGATACTCGGACGCCGGCGACTGTCAGCGATACTTAACGATACATCGTTGAGAAGGCATTGGTGTCGCGGCCGGGCGCGCCCAACCCTGCCGAAGCTGGGAATAAGCCTAGAGTGGGGGCACTACCCCCTACCCATACATCGTCGTCTGGAGTACTTCATGACCGCAGTATCAAACTCACGCCGTTCCCTTGCAGGCATAGTACTGATCGTCGCAGGTGTGTTCTTCCTGTTGGCCATCATCTTGCCCCTCGCTGGGGTTGCAGCACCGTGGCTGGTCGGACTCGCCTATGCCGCAATGGCGGTAGCCCTGGTGATTCTCGCCCTGGGTGCCCTTAACAGCACCCTCGCTAAGATCGCCCTCTTCATTGGCGCCGTCGGGTTCGCGATTCTTGCCCTCGCCGCGTTCGGAATCGCACTGCCGGGCATCCTGCTCACCATCGCTGCGGTCATCGCCGCGCTCGGATTCTTGGTTGGCGCGATTGTCGTATACGTAGGCAAAGAGATCGGCAACACCTCCGCGATCATCTTTCTGATCGCCGCGATTCTTGCGGCGATCATTCTGCTCACCGCCGCCGGGGCGCTTGGTCTCGGCGTGATCGCGACAGTTCTGACCGTCGCGCTCGCCATTGCCTTGATCATCGCAGGCGTCTACTTCCGTCGTAAGGGAAGCCGCCGCTAATTGCGGTCTTCGCCCTGAAGTGAATGAAAGTAGCCCGCCGCGAGTGGCGGGCTACTTTCATGTCCACCACTATTCGGTTGCGAAGTAGATCAGCAGGTCGGTGCCCACCGGGCTGACTCCCCAGACGCCGATTGCGCCCGTCGGGATGAGCACAATCGCATTGCCGCTGATGCTCGCCTGCTGGATGTCGACAATGTCGCGCCACGAGGGCGCCGGTGCGACGCCGGGGGTGTCGGCCTCAAGGTAGTACACACCCGGCTCGGTGGCGAAGAAGAGCGCGAGATCGTCGGCGGGTGTGGCTTCTCCCGCACCTACGTGCTCGAACTGGGCATCCACGAGGGCAAACTGCGAGCCCTCGGAGGCCACCGGGTTGGTCGGGTCGGCCGCAGCGACAAGATCGTTTGCATTGAGGACCGAGCTCTCCACGGTGACGATCCACGTGTCGACGCCGTCGATCGAAAACGTCACGGGAACGCCCACCGGCACCGGGTTGGTGAACGAACCGGCCTCACCCTCGGGAATGTCGGTCGGCTCGTCAGGGGCGATGGGCTCGACAGTTTCCTCGATCAATCCGGGATCGTCGAGGGCATCATCGAGAACGGCGAGGCCAAGCGAGAGGATGATGCTCGAGACGATAACGATCACGATCGCCACGCCGCTCACGATGGCACCGGCAATCGACGTGCCCTTCGACGCTCCCTTGCGCGTGAGCCCGACGATACTGAGGATCAGGCCAATTATCGCGAGGATCACAGAGAAGATGTTGATGACGGGGAACGCCGCGCCCAAGATCGCGACGATTCCGAGGATGAGCCCGGTCAGCCCGAAGCCGTTCGAGCGGGGTGGCACCGGCGGCGCGGTGGCGGTCGGGGCGGGGGCGGCAGGCTCGGGAGGCGGGATCATGGAAGAAGGCGTATCGCTCATGATCGGAGCCTAGCGAGGGGATGCGCCTGAAGTCGATTCTTGCGGCGACACCGTGCGCCCGCTACCCCTTGCGGACCGGCCGTCGGTCGGGCCGACTAGTGTTTCCGCATGCCCAACGGATCGACCACCACCCAGCACGCCGCCGACGCCCATGAACTGATCCGCGTGCAGGGTGCGCGGGAGAACAACTTGAAGAACATCAGCGTCGACATTCCCAAGCGCCGACTGACGGTATTCACGGGCGTATCCGGTTCGGGCAAGAGCTCCCTAGTCTTCGGCACGATCGCTGCCGAGTCGCAGCGCATGATCAACGAGACCTACAGCGCGTTTCTTCAAGGCTTCATGCCGACGCTCGCTCGCCCCGATGTTGACGTGCTTGAAGGCCTGACGACGGCGATCATCGTCGACCAAGAACGCATGGGCGCCAACGCGAGGTCCACTGTCGGCACCGCGACGGATGCCAACGCGATGCTCCGCATCCTGTTCAGCAGGCTGGGGGAGCCGCACGTGGGCTCGCCTCAGGCGTTCTCGTTCAACGTGGCATCCATCTCTGGGTCCGGCGCGGTCACGTTCGACAAGGGTGGCACGACCACTAAAGAGAGGCGAAGCTTCTCGATCACCGGCGGAATGTGTTCGCGCTGCGAGGGCATGGGATCGGTCAACGACATCGACCTCAGCCAACTCTTCGACGACTCCAAGTCGATCTCTGACGGCGCGCTGACGATCCCCGGGTATACGGCCGACGGGTGGGCCGTGCGCATCTACAGCGCGTCAGGGTTCGTCGATCCGACCAAGCCCATCCGCGACTTCACAGAGAAGGAGCGACACGACTTCCTCTACAAAGAACCGGTCAAGGTCAAGGTTGACAACCTCAACTTGACCTACGAGGGGCTCGTACCCAAGATCCAGAAGTCGATGCTGTCTAAGGATGTCGACTCAATGCAGCCGCACATCCGCGCATTCGTCGAGCGCGCTGTGACCTTCACCACCTGCCCAGACTGCCAAGGCACGCGACTGAATGAGGGTGCGCGAGCGTCGAAGATCGCCGGCATCAATATTGCGGATGCCTGTGCGATGCAGATCAGCGACCTCGCCGAGTGGGTGCGCGGCCTGAAAGAACCGTCCGTGGCGCCGCTTCTCGCTGCAGTGCAGCAGATACTCGACTCGTTCGTGAACATCGGGCTCGGCTACCTATCCCTCGATCGCCCTTCGGGCACGCTGTCGGGCGGCGAGGCGCAGCGCACCAAGATGATTCGCCACCTCGGCTCGTCGCTGACCGACATCACCTACGTCTTCGATGAACCGACCATCGGTCTTCACCCGCACGACATCCAGCGCATGAACGAGCTGCTGCTCGCGCTGCGCGACAAGGGCAACACGGTGCTCGTCGTTGAGCACAAGCCCGAAGCGATCTCGATCGCCGACCATGTCATCGATTTGGGTCCCCGGGCGGGATCCGAGGGTGGCGAGGTGGTTTTCGAGGGCACCGTCGACGCACTTCGCGCTAGCGATACCCTCACCGGGCGGCACTTCGACGACAGGGCTCAACTCAAGGCCTCGGTGCGAGCATCCACCGGTCAGCTGGAGGTGCGGGGTGCCAGAGCGAACAACCTTCAGGGTGTCGACGTCGATATTCCGCTCGGCACTCTCGTCGTCGTGACCGGAGTCGCCGGATCGGGCAAGAGTTCGCTCATTCACGGCTCTGTCGTCGGCCGGGACGGGGTCGTCACCGTGGATCAGGGCGCGATTCGCGGCTCGCGGCGCAGTAACCCGGCGACCTACACGGGCATGCTCGACTCGATCCGCACCGCCTTCGCGAAGGCAAACGGAGTGAAGCCTGCGCTCTTCTCCGCCAACTCTGAGGGTGCGTGCCCGGTCTGCAACGGCAACGGCCTGATATTCACTGACCTGGGGCCGATGGCGAGCGTGTCGACAGTGTGCGAGGAGTGCGAGGGGCGCAGGTTTCAGGCATCCGTTCTCGAATACACGCTCGGCGGCCGAAACATCAGCGAGGTGTTGGGCATGTCGGTCACCGAGGCGGAAGCATTCTTCGGCTCGGGCGATGCGAAGGTGCCGGCAGCGCACGCGATTCTCACTCGGCTCGTGGATGTCGGACTCGGCTACCTCCGTGTCGGCCAACCCCTCACGACCCTCTCCGGTGGAGAACGCCAGCGGCTCAAGCTGGCCACTCAGATGGCCGACAAGGGTTCGGTCTACGTGCTTGACGAGCCTACGACAGGGCTGCACCTCGCGGATGTCGAGAATCTGCTCGGCCTGCTCGACCGGCTCGTCGAGTCGGGCAAATCGGTCATCGTCATTGAACATCACCAAGCCGTGATGGCACACGCCGACTGGATCATCGACCTCGGGCCGGGTGCGGGCCATGACGGCGGGCGCATCGTGTTCGAGGGAACGCCGGCTCAGTTGGTCGCGGCCCGGTCGACGCTCACCGGACAGCACCTCGCCGACTACGTGGGGGCGTGAGGCCCGCTAGTTCTCCGCGGGCGGCAGCGTAGACAGCACGTTCACGAGACTGTTGTGAAGGTGCACAGCAGTTGCTTGGGCGGCAAGGTTCTCGTCTTGAGCGAGAATCGCGTCGATGATGAGTACATGCTCGGCCGTCGCGCGCTCGAGTCGCGCCGGGTTTGAGTGCGCATTGCGCCGCACCCTCGCGAGGTGGCCGCGGAGGTCGCGCAGCGCACCCTGGAGGTACAGGCTTCCGGCCGCGTCATCGATCGCGGAATCCAGTGCGTCGGCGAGCACATAGGTTCGCTGGTCCGCCGGGGAAGCAGTTGTTGTGGCGGCCGGCTGCTCAAGGAAGTCGGCGCGCAGTGACTCGAAGACAGCGGCATCCCTTCGCTTCGCAGCAAGTCGGGCGGCCTGCGTCTCGAGTGCCTCGCGCAACTCGAACAGTTGTTGAATGCTCTCGCGGGAGAGGGCGGATACCCGGGCAGTGCGCCCGCTGTCGGTGTCGACCAGCCCCTCGGCAGCGAGCCGGGAGAGAGCCTCGCGCACGGGAGTTCGAGACACTCCGATGCGTTCGGCTGTGTCGACCTCGCCGAGCGGGGTGCCGGGCTCGAGGCGCCAAGCGATGATGTCATCGCGCAGGCGACGGTAGGCAACCTCGCTCGCTCGCATGTGACCCATGGTATCGCCGGGCTACTGGTCGGGTTCCCGGGCTCTCAGGCTTCGCCGGGGAAACATCGGGCACACTTGACGGATGCTTCTGCGCTCGATCTCCACGGTGCTCCTTGCGGCGTACACCGCGCTGCTGCTCGTGATAACCCTCGGGCCGATCCCTCAGCGTCTGGTCGGCAGCGAGGCGCCATTCGGCGTGCTGTCGCTCGACCTCTGGTTTGAGGCATCCACCTGGGAAGCGGGCAGGTTCTACGAGTTCGTGCTCAACGTGCTGATCTTCGTGCCGTGGGGCATTCTCGCCCTAATCGCGTTCGGCGATCGACTGTGGCCGCTCGCGGCCCTCGTTGGCGTGGCGTTGACGATGGGCATCGAGGTCGTGCAGATTCCGCTGGCGCGGATTTCGGATCCCCGTGATCTCGTGGCGAACACGATGGGGATTCTGATCGGGATCAGCATCGCAGCGTTCGTGCGGACGGTGGTTCGGGCGATATCCTCGGGCCATGAACGACTCGCCCACCGCGTCACCACCTGATGTAGACGCGTACCTCGAAAAGATTCGATTCGGGATGCCCGCGATCATGCTCAGAGGCCGCTAATGCCTGAGGATCGCTTCAACACGACTCAGGCGATGCGGGATGCCGTCTTCTTCGACGGCCCCGATTCGAGGTCTCGATACTCGCGATTCTGGTTGCTACTAGTGCTTGCGGCGGTCATTGCCTCAGCCGGCGTGGTTGCCGACTCGACGGCAACCGTTATCGGCGCGATGATCGTTGCGCCTCTGATGACTCCGATCCTTGGCACCATGCTCGCCACGGTGCTTGGAGATCGCGCGAACCTGGCTCGCTCACTCGTTCTGGTGCTCGCCGGTGCAGCGACCGCGGTTGCAATCGGATACCTGGTCGGAACGCTCGTGACCGTCGACGTGCTCGCCGACACCAACCCACAGGTCGCCGGCCGCGTAACACCGAGTCTCATCGACCTGCTTGCCGCCCTCGGCACAGGTGTGGTGGGTTCGATCGCGCTGGTGCGCCGGGACATTTCCGATACCCTGCCCGGTGTCGCGATCGCAATCTCGCTGGTGCCCCCGTTGGCCGTCGCCGGACTCGCGCTCGAGTCTGGATCGATCGTGCAATCGCTCGGAGCGCTGCTGCTCTTTCTCACGAACTTCGTGGCGATCATCGGAACCGGCATCGTTGTGATGTCGATCTACGGTGTCAATAAGCTCGCCCGCGTTGACACTGTTGGAAAGCCCAGCACTCTGCGTCGACCACTCGCGCTGATCGCCGTCATGCTCGTGATCATCGGTGCACCGTTGGCGTACACGAGCATCACGGTGACGAATCGGGTGGTCACCGAGAGCACGGTCTACGCAGTCAGTGACCCTTGGGCGGTCTCGGTGGGTTGGGAGGTCACGAGCGTCACCCTCCGTGGCGACGAGGTTATCGTGCGTCTCGAGGGACCACTTCCGCTTCCCGACACAACATCATTGAAAGACGGTTTGGAGACTGCGGGTATTGACCCGGCAGGAGTCACCGTCGACCTAGTGCCGATCTATACCGTCGAGCTCCGCTGACCTCGTCGGCGACCTGCCCGGCGGCCGAGCACGATCGCGACGCCGAGCCCAAGCAGCACGAGACTAAGGGATCCGAGTGCGACGACACTGGTTCCCGTCGTCGCCAAACTCGGCTCGATGAATGCCAGGGTGATCAGTTCGACGTTGGAGACCACGACTGCCGGCGCTGGCGGCACGAGGCCTTGGCCCACGGCCACGCTAGTGATTTGCCCGGCGCTGATGTCGCTTGCGGTGACGGTGTAGGTCGAGGTGCAACTGGCGGACCCGCCGGGAGCGAGGGTTGCCAAGACAAAAGGACAGGTCGAGGTGAAAGCGCCTGTGCCAGGTGCGGGGTCTGAGATGGTCACCGCGTCGACGGTCACGTTGCCGGCGTTGGCGATCGCCAGCGAGAACGTGATCAGCTCACCAACCGCGCCGAAACTCGACCGGTTAGCAGTCTTAGTCAAGACCAGCTGCACCGACTGCACCGCGTTCGATGTAGCCTGTGCGGCACCAGACGAAGCAGGGTCGTTGTTCGGCGTCAGCCCTGACGCAGTCGCCGTGTTGGTCACCGAACCGTTGTCGAGGTCGGCTTGGTCGATGTCGTACGTGGCGGCGCAGTCGACGGTCTGGGTCGGCGCGAGAGTGGCAAGCACCACGGGGCAGGTGGTGACGAACGCACCCGACCCTGGCGCTGCATCCGCGATGACCACGGATGTCAGTGTCACATTGCCCGCGTTCGTGGCGGTCAGGGTGTAGTCGAGTTGGTCGCCTACAGCGGCAAAGTCGGGTTGTGCAACCGACTTGGACAGCGTCAGCGAAACTAGCTGAACTGCGGGGATGGCGAGGGTTGAGTCCGGTGCGGTGACGGGCGCACCGGTCGTAGTCTCCGCAGTCGCACCGGCGGTGTTGTTGACGGCGCCGTCGTTGAGGTCTGCCTGAGTCACTGCGTAGGTAGCTGTGCAGTTCGTCGAGTCGGTGGGGTCGAGTGCGGTCTGTAAGGCAGAGCAGTCGAGGGCGAACGCGCCGGCTCCCGGGGCTAGGTCAGTGATGTCGACCGAGGTGAGGCTCACATTGCCCGTGTTGGTTGCGGTGATTGTGAAGTTGAGCACGTCGCCGACGCTGTCGAAGGAAGCCTCGGTGGCGGTCTTCAGCACCGTGAGGGAGACAGCCTGAATGGCGTCAGACTGTGCGCTGGCGTCCGTCGACACGACAGGGCCGCCGCCGGGGTCGGTGGCGGTCGCGAAGGCGGTATTGCTCACGCTGCCCTGGTTGAGATCGTTCTGGTCAACGGCATAGGTGACAACACACTGAGCCGACTCTGTCGGGTTGAGCGTGACCGAGAGGGCAGCGCAATCTCCGACGCCGGGACCGCTGTCGGTCACGCCGACACCGTCGAGGGTGACGGTGCCAACGTTGGTCACGGTGACGGTGAAGGTCAAGAGATCACCGACCTCGTCATACGTCAGAGCGTCAACAACCTTCGTGATCGACAGCGACGAGGTGGTCGTCGCCGTCGACGTTACCGAGGCCTGCGGGGCGATGACCGCGACGTTCAAGGGATTCTTGGCCGTCGCGTCCGCGAGATTGGTGAGGCTGCCCGTGTTGAGGTCGGCCTGGGTCACTACGTAGGTCACTGTGCACTGAACGTCGGCGAGGGGAGCCAGGCTCGACCCATCGAGTGCGGTGCAGTCGCTGGCGTCGAGTGCCCCCGCACCCGGCGCGGTGTCGTCGATCTCGATGTCATCGAGGCTGACATTGCCGGTGTTGCGCAGGGTGAGGGTGTAGGTGAGGGTCTGGCCGACCGAGCTGTAGGTCGCGGCATCCACTGTCTTGATCAGGCTGAGCGACGACGACTGTACGGCGACACTGGATGCGCTCCCCGAGGTCGGACCGACGGCCACAGCGCCTGGCGCTGTGCCAGAGGCGCTCGCCGTGTTGATCACTCCGCCCCCATCGAGGTCGGCCTGCGTGACGGTATAGGTGACCGCACAGGTGGCGCTGGCTCCTGGGGCAAGTGTCGTTGGCACGCTCGCGCACGCGGTCGCGTCGAAGGCACCGGCTCCGGGGGCTGTGTCGGTAACCGAGACTCCCGTCAGTGTGACGTTGCCGGTGTTAGTTGCAACAACCGTGAAGGCGAGAACGTCGCCGACGGCATCGAACGTGTCTGATCCGACATCCACGGTCTTGACCACGGTGAGGCTGCGGATCGCGGGGATCGCTGTCGTCACGCTGCTCGTGTTCGACTCAATCGTGCCGCCGTACACCGCGGCCGTGGCATACGCGGTGTTGGCGAGGGTGCCCGCGTCCACCTCGGCCTGGGTGAGCACGTGACTACCCGTGCAGGTAATCGTGTTTCCGGCCGCCAGGCTGCCACCCGGACAGCTCAGCCCGGTCGCGAGCGTGTCGACGATGGTTACCGTAGTGACGGCGAGGGTTCCCGTGTTCTCGACCGCGAAGTCGTACGAAACCGTGTCGCCAGCGCCCACCATCAGATCACCGTTGGTGTCGGTGAGCGGGTCAGCAGTCTTCGTCAGTGCAATGGATGCCTCGCTCAGGTCGAACGTCGGGCCGATGAAGCCCATACCCTCGTCCAACGCGTCGCCGCCAGCGACCTGATCGCCGACAATGACGACCATACGTTCGACCGGCTCTGCGGGGTCGGCGACGAAGCCGACCCACCTGGTCGTGTTGTTTCCGCACCCGGTGTAAGTGCTAGTGCAGCTCGCCTGCGAGTTTGGGGCTGTCACATAGCGTGGGCCGGGCACGACCTCCTGCTCTGAGAGCAACACGCCACCAGCCCCGTAAAGGCGAACAAGCGCGGCGACTCCGAAGCCGTCGGTGCGGGTTTCGAGGTCACCGAACCAGGCACCGAAGGCAAGTACGGGGCGGCTGAAACTGAACTCAACGGCGTCGCGGGTGGTCGATTCGCCAGCACCACCAAACTCGCCATAGGAGTAGCCGAACGGGCACCCGGGCACGCCGAAAATCCCTCCGGTCAAGGTAGTGGGGCGCGGGGCGTTGCCCTGCAGACCTGCCCCGAACCTGTTGTTTCCTGTGCCGTTGCTTACGCACTCCGCGGTTCCCGGGTTCGTGGACGGGCCGACGAGTGTCGGTGTTGAGCCCGGGGTGTAGCGGGTGCGTTCTACCGATGCGGTGGTCCCGTCGGGGGCCGTGTAGAAGACGCCCGAGATCGGGTCGCCCAGGGAGTAGTCGGCTGCCGAGAACACGATCGGCGAGCCCGCGACGCCCCCAGCTGTCGCAACGGCGGCGATCCAATTGCTCTGGAGGGCCTGAGCTGTTGCCCGGGGCCCGCCGCCGCCGCCGCCGATCTCATCCGAGCTGCTGGGCACCGTTGCCCCTGTGGCTCCAACGGCGGAAGCGAGCACCACGAGTATCGCCGTCAGCGCGACGGCAGCCATCGAACGTATGGGCGCCAGTTCAGAACCTCGTGTGTCAGGAAACACCTTCAACCTTACGTTGCCTGAGCGAACGCGGAGGTGAGGCTTGGCAGTGCCCTTACGGCTGCAGGCGCACCATCTCCCAGCCCGAGTCGGCTCGGGTGAACTTCAGCCGATCGTGCATGCGCGATGAGCGCCCCTGCCAGAACTCGAACGAGTTCGGGATGACCCGAAACCCGCCCCACGTCGTCGGCCGAGGCACCTCGCCGCCCTCGTACAGCGCCTCCAGCTCAAGCACCCGCTGTTCGAGCAGCTCACGCGAGGCGATCGGAGCCGACTGATCACTTGCCGCCGCCGCGATCTGCGAGCCGCGCGGCCGACTCCCGAAGTAGGCGTTAGACACCTCAGGGTCGACAGGGGCGGCAACTCCGCGCACGATGATTTGCCGGTGAATCAGGTACCACGGAAAGACGATTGAGACCTCCGGGTGCACCATCAGCGCCCGCCCCTTCGAGGAGGTGTAGCTCGTGAAGAACTCGAGTCCGCGATCAGAATCGAGGCCCCGCAGCAGCACCGTGCGGCTGGAGGGCAGGCCATCCGGATCGATCGTAGAGAGCACCATGGCATTGGGCTCATAGACGCCGGACTCGGCTGACTGATCGAGCCACAGTCGTGCCTGAGCGAACGGGTCACGCAGGATCTCGGCCTCGGTGAGCGGGGTCTGACCGTAGTCGGTGTGTCGGGACAGGGGGTCGTTGCCGATCGGGTCGACACCCATCGCGTCGCCGCTCATTGCCCACCCCTAGCGCGCGCCATCAACGCCGCCCCATCGCGTCGTAGCGGGCGAGAGCGTCAGAATCCTGGGCGTGCGTGACCGCGCGCCGGATCGTGTCGAGCGCCTCGACGGGGTCGGCGGTCACTTCGGCGAGGGCGAGTTGGCGCTCGGCCTCGGCTAGTCGCGTTCGGGCATCCACACCACTGCCATGACCGGCAATGAAGTCCCGCGCGGTCTGGATTTGAGTGCGGGCCGAGACGAGAGTGCCTTGGTACGCCCGGCGGGCGTGCTCGAGCCGCTGCGCCTGATTGCGCGCGCTCGCCAAGGCAAGGTCGAGGCCTGCGACCGCGTCACCGATGCGATCGAGGTCGGCTACCGGGTCTTTCGACTCGACCTTGAGCGCCTGTTCCACGTCGGCGATCGCCGCGATGATGCCTTGCCCGCTGTCGGCGTCTGGAGCCTTCGCGAGTTCGCCGTTCGCCTCGGTGAGGTCTGTGCGGGTGCGGGTGCGCAGCTCGGCGAGGGCCGCGCTGGCGGCATCCAGGTCACGCGCGGTGCGCTGCACGGCGTCCACCAGTTGGTCAGCCCGGTGCGCGGCCTGGGCGGCCTCGGCGAGTTGGCTTGCGACCGCATTGACGCCGGTGGCCGAGATGGCGGGAGCGGCGGCATCCGCTGCCGTGGTTGCCATGGCGAGCTGGGACTCGGCCTGATCGGGGTTACCGACTACGGCAGCGAAGGTTGTTTCGGCGTAGTTCGCGGCGAGCTTCGTCAGGGTCGCGCGAGACTCGGCGAGCCGGGCACGGGTCGCTTCGATGCGCCGCCGCACGTCGTCGAGGGTTCCCGCAGCATTCACCTCAAGCGAGCGCAGGCGCGAAAACGCCTGATCCTGACCGGCGAGAGCGGTCTCGGCCTTCTCGCACAGGGCGATGATCTGTAGCGTCCACTCGCGCTGCTGCCGATCGGAATCAGGGGTCACATCGTCGAGCGCATGCTTCAGGCGAAACGCCTCGGCGACCTGAGCCCGTGCTGCCGCCAGTGCCTCTGCGTACGGCTTGGCTTGTTCAGGCCCGAACTGGGCGAGAGCGAAACCAATCTCGTCGTCAGCGTCGCGCACCATGTCATCGAGCTTCACGAGCAGAGTGCCAGCGCGCCGACGCAAGGCATCAATACCCGACGGGGTGGAGCGGCGGATGCCACGATCCCCCCGTCGCCTGAACAGCACAACGAACCCAGCCACAACCGCCCCGCCAACGACGACCACCAGGGTCACGGTCGCTAGCGCGAGCCCCGAGAGCACGTCCATAAGGCCTAAGTCTACGGCGGCCCGGTTCGTGAAACTCGGGCCGTTCTCCCCGGATTTGTGCAGGCGCGAGCCTACAGTGGCTCTGTGTGGCGTGCCGATCGAACCTCCAACGACTTCACTGTCGAACCGGAGTTGGTCGAGCCGGAAAGTGATCACCTGGCGGCCCCGATGCAGGTGACTGGCCCCCACGTGCTCAGTTTTGGCGAGCCGGGGATCAGAGCTGGCAACATTGCCGAGCAGGAGTGGGCGCAGTGGCGCGCGGAGCTGGCGACTTTGGGTGGGCGCTCGCCGTTGCTGCACTTCGTCGACTCGCAGCGCACTCGAATCGAGCTCTCGACCACTCACCCGGGCGGCCTTGCCCAGTTCATTACCGGCAAGACCACCCTGCTGTCGAACCTCATTCGCGACGAGATCGCGTTGCGCAGTGCGAAGGTCGCGGCGGCGGCCGTCGCAGCGAAGGGGCTCGAGCTGGTGACCGCTCGGGGCATCGACAGCATCCATCTCGGCATCGGGATCGCCGATTGGCGCCACGACGGTGTTGAGTTTCGGGCCCCGGTGTTGTTGCGCCCGCTCGCAATTCGACGCCATGGTCGCGACTTCGAGCTCAAACTGCGGGGCACTGCGTTTCTCAACCCCGCCTTCGCCCGTGCGCTCGACGAGCAGTTTCAGCTGCGGCTTGATGCCCAGGCCTTTGTGGCACTGACCGATGACGACGGCACCTTCAAACCCAACCCCGTGATCGATCGGCTGCGTGGCCTCACCTCTCACCTCGAGTGGTTTCAGGTCAGCCCTCGGCTCGTAGTCTCGTCGTTCGCCGAGGTGGCGCCTGCTCTTGTCGCTGATGCTGCTGACCTCACCCACCCCGTTCTCGACGCGCTCGCCGGCAACGAGTCGGCTGAGCGCTTAGTCGCCGACAGTTACTCGCCCGTGCAGTCGGTGCCCTCCGATGAGCGATCGCCCCAGACCGACGCCCTGCTGCTTGACGCCGATTCTGAGCAGGAGCACGTGATCGCGCAGATCACCGCAGGCAATTCGCTCGTTGTGCGAACCCTGCCCGGCACCGGCGGTACCCAGACCATCGTGAACGCGCTCGGCACCCTCGTTGCGCAGAACAAGCGGGTGCTGGTCGTCAGCGCGCGCCGGGCATCCCTTCAGTCCATCTCGCAGCGTCTGGGCGACATCGGTCTCGCGGGGGTCGCGGTCGCGCCT
>JANOED010000021.1:0-4826 GCA_031413035.1 Leifsonia sp.
GCAGTCGCCGGCCCGGTCACCGGCGATGCTGGTCGAAGCCGCCGAGAGCGGACGTCTTGTCGACGCGCTGGCAACAACGACCGGGCGGCCGGGGGAGCGCTCGATCGCGGTAATTCTCACGGTCGTTGACGGTCAACCGACCCGGGTTTCTGCACTGATCTTCACCCCTCGGGTCGACGTCGGCATCGGTACGACAGTGGAGGTGACCGGCACAATCGCCGCGACCGAGCCAGGCGACGATGTCTCGTTCTTGGTGTTTGCGCAGGGCGCCCCGCGAAGCGTTGGCCAGCCCCCACCTGCCATCGATTGGGCCAACCAACTGCGCGCGGGCTTTCTCGACGCCACTCGTGCGCTTCCGGGCGGGGGTGGAGAACTGCTCGCCGGACTCGCCATTGGCGATACCGGCGCCGTCAGCGATCAGCTCGATCGGGCAATGAAGGTGAGTTCGCTCAGCCATTTGACGGCAGTCTCCGGGGCGAACTGCGCGATCGTGATCGGGCTGGTGATGGGGGTTGGCGCGGCACTGGGAGTGCCACGGGGTGCCCGGGTTGCGGCATCCGTCGCGATGCTGCTGGCGTTCGTCGTTCTCGTTACACCCGAGCCGAGCGTGCTGCGGGCAGCGGGCAGCGGTCATGGCGACTCTCGTACTCTTGGCTATCGTCTCCGGCAGGCCGGTACGCGGTGTTCCGGTGCTCGCGCTCGCGACGATCGGCCTCCTCGTGGCCGATCCGTGGCTGTCACGCAGCTACGGCTTCGCGCTGTCGGTTCTTGCGACTGCGGGACTCCTCGTGCTTGCTGGCCCTATTGCCCGTCGTCTCGAGCGATGGCTGCCGCAGTGGCTGGCTCTAGTAATCGCGGTTCCGTTCGCCGCGCAGCTGGCCTGCCAGCCCGTGATCATTCTTCTGAATGCCGCGCTGCCGACTTATGGGGTTGTCGCCAACCTGCTCGCCGCACCTGCCGCGCCAGTGGCGACCGTTGTCGGGCTCGCGGGCTGCGTCGCCCTTGCGGTAGTTCCGCCACTCGGGCCCCTGCTCTGCCAGCTTGCTTGGCTGCCCTCGGCGTGGATCGCAGGCATAGCGCAGTTCTTCGCGGCGGCCCCCGCCCCGCAGCTTCCGTGGCCGCCGGGGCCGGTGGGCGCGCTACTGCTAGCAGCGGTGTCGGCGATCTTCGTCTTCGCGGTAGCGGGCCGCCGGTGGGCGGTGGGCATCGTGGTGGGCGCGGGTGTCATCTATCTCGGCCTGGTGGGTGGTGCCCGAATCAGCGATCAGCTGGGTCGACCCGCCGACTGGCAGGTTGCCGTCTGCGATGTCGGGCAAGGGGATGCCGTCGTCGTGCGCAGCCTGGGGCAGATTGCGCTGATCGACACCGGACGCGATCCAGTGCTGATAGAAAGTTGTCTCGCAGAGCTGGGCATCGGCCGCGTGAACCTGCTGGTGTTGACGCATTACGACCTCGATCACGTGGGCGGCGCGCCCGCGCTTCTGGGAAGAGCGGACCGGGTGCTCGTGGGGCCTTCGGGCGAGAGCGACGACGATCTGCTCCGCGAGCGCTTCATCGACAGTGGCGCACAGGTCGATCAGGTCAGTCGCGGCCCGACGGGTCTGCTCGGCGACCTTCGGTGGCGCGTGCTGTGGCCTCAACGAGAGCTCGCGGGGCTTGAGCCAGGCAATCCGGCGAGCGTCGTCCTAGAGTTCACCCCGGTCGGTGTCTGCCCCAACGGATGCCTCAGCTCAGTCTTCCTCGGCGACCTTGGTGACGACGCCCAGGGCCGCCTGCTCGCGCTGGGGCAGCTGACCGCGGTCGACGTGGTCAAGGTCGCTCACCATGGATCAGCTGACCAGAATGCCCGTCTCTACGCCCGATTGAGCGCAATCGTCGGGGTTATCGGGGTCGGCACCGACAATGGATACGGCCACCCAACTAGTGAGTCACTGGGGCTTCTCAGCGCTGCGGGAACGACGCCACTTCGCACCGACACCGACGGCATGATTCTCCTCGCACCGGGGGAAGCGCCCGGCACAGTGCGTGTCTGGACCCAACGCTAGGCTGACAACGTGGCAGCCTCGAAACCCGCGATCCCGACATTGGCGTGGCACGGCGTACGGCCAGCACCGGTCATTCTGGTGTCGGGACCGGAGGAGTATCTGGCAGACCGGGCGATTCGCGCACTTCGCGATCTACTCAAGGGTGAAGACCCGAGTCTTGAGGTGCACGACATCGAGGCCGATCAGTACGCCCCCGGCGAGCTGCTTACGTTAGCGAGCCCATCGCTGTTCAACGAACCGCGGCTGATCCGAATCGCCCGGGTGGAAAAGTGCACTGACGCATTCATCACCGAGACGCTTGACTACCTTGCGAATCCCGCAGATGACACCTACCTCGTGCTGCGGCACGCGAGCGGGGTTCGCGGCAAGAAGCTGCTCGATGCCCTCAGAGCGGGACTGGGCAATGGCATCGAGATCGCCTGCCTCGAGCTCAAGAAAGACGCGGAGAAAACCGAGTTTGCGGCCGCCGAGTTTGCTGCGGCGGGCAGGCGCGTCACCGGCGGCGCGATCCGAGCCTTGGTCTCGGCGTTCTCTGACGATCTCGCCGAGCTTGCGGCATCGTGCCAGCAGTTACTCGCTGACGAAACTGACGAGATCACCGAAGTGACCGTGGAGAAGTACTATTCGGGTCGCATGGAGACCAACGCATTCACGGTCGCGGATGCCGCGATCGCGGGGCGCCGCGGTGAAGCCCTCGTTCTCCTCCGGCACGCCCTCAGCTCGGGTGCTGACCCCGTGCCGATTGTGGCCGCCTTCGCGGCGAAGCTGCGCACTATGGCGCGGGTAGCGGGTAGCAGTGCACCGGCCGGCCAACTCGCCCAAAAGTTCGGGCTGGCCCCATGGCAGGTCGATCGTGCACGCCGCGACCTTCACGGCTGGACGGATCAGGGGCTCAGAGCCTGCATTGAGGTTCTGGCCGACACCGACGAGCAGATCAAAGGTCTGGGACGAGACCCGGTCTTCGCGCTCGAACGGATGGTCGGCGTGATCGCCACCAGAGGTGGCGCTTAGGGCTTGATCGCCACCAGAGGCGGCGCTTATCGCCTAAAGTGCGGCGACCTGCTTGGCGATGGCCGACTTGCGGTTCGCTGCTTGGTTCTTGTGGATGACACCCTTGCTCGCTGCCTTGTCGAGCTTCTTGGCTGCGATGAGCAGCGACGCGGTCGCCTTGTCCTTGTCGCCGGCGGTGATCGCCTCGCGGGTTGCGCGAACCGCAGTCTTGACCTCGCTCTTGACGGCCTTGTTGCGCTCGTGCGCCTTCTCGTTGGTGCCAATGCGCTTGATCTGCGACTTAATATTTGCCACGGTTGTGCTTTCTGTCGGTAGAGGAGTGTTTATCTCGCGAGCCTCTGGAGCGAAACTACGCGGAAGCCAAGGATCAACATTACCATCAGAGCGCTGCCTCGTCCACCGCATCGAGCAGGATGCGCGTGAATACCTCAGGTCTCGTCAGAGACACCATGTGGGTCGCGCCGGGCACGTGGACGAGCCGGCCCTGCGCTGTCGCCCGAAGGTAGCGTCGCTCCTCGAGACGGAAGTGGTCGAGTGTTCCGTTCACGAGCCACACGGGGTGCTCGATCTGCCTGAGCGAGTGCAGCGGAGTGAGTTGGCGCAACTCGCGCAGCGCGTCATCCATGACCTCCAATGCAACGCCCCCGCTGATCACGTCGTCGGCAAGTTCGGGGTCGCGAACGGCGGCGCGCACCGCCCAGTTGTTGAGGGCGAGGCCCCGGTCGGGGAAGGTGTGGATGACCCGGGCTGCCAGCCTCCACGAGTCGAGAACAACGCGGTACGGTGTCGTTCCACAACTGGCGGCCAGAAGCCCGCGGAGCGGGCGCGGCGAAAGTCCCGCGTAGTGGATGGACGTGTATCCTCCGAGCGAGAAACCGCAGAGGAACACCGGATGCTTGGCCAAGGTGACCGCGTCGGCAATTGCTGCCACGGCACTGTCGAGCGTGAAGCGCTCCCCGATGCGTGAGCCGTGACCGGGAAGGTCAATCGCGATGGCTTCGTGGCCGGCAGCCCGCAGCGCGAGAACTTGGCTCCGCCACATCGTCGCCGAGGTGCGGAGACCGTGAACCAACACCACGGAACTGGGCACCCTTCGATGTTAGTCGGAGGGGGTCATCCGCGACTCGACTCGGGGGTTAGCCCCATGGTGACAACTAGCCCGCGTTCGTAGCCTCGAATCATGACAATCACAGCTACCACAGAATCCACTCCGATCGCGACCCCCACGGCGACCGCGACTCCCGTGCTCAGCATCCTGAGCCTCATTTCGGGCATCACGGGGATCGTTTTCGGACTCGTTATTCCGCTCTCGATCATCGCGATCGTGCTCGGCATTCTCGCCTTCCCGCGCGAACTGGGCAGCCGCACGATGGCGACGTGGGGGATCGTGCTGGGTGCGGTACCCGGGGCCCTCCTGGTTCTCGGTATCGTATTGGGCGCGGCCTTCATCATCCCGTTCGGAGTCGTCGCCCTCGCCTTCGGCATCTAAACTTGTAGACGGTCTTCTTGAGGCCGCTACGAGAGGCGCACGTTGAGTCCCAGAGCCACCACGGCACTACAACCCGCCTCAACGGATCCTTCGTTGATCCGCAATTTCTGCATCATCGCGCACATCGATCACGGCAAGTCGACGCTCGCAGACCGCATGCTCGGTATTACGGGCGTCGTCTCCGACCGTGACATGCGGGCGCAGTATCTCGACCGCATGGACATCGAGCGCGAGCGCGGAATCACGATCAAGAGCCAGGCGGTACGGATGCCGTGGGCGAT
>JANOED010000022.1:0-37009 GCA_031413035.1 Leifsonia sp.
CTCGATTTCGTCAGCATCGACGTCCAGCTCGACAGCATCGTCGGTTGCATCGGGATCGATCTCGATTGGCGCTGCAGCCTTCGTCGCTCGCGTCGACGGAGCGGCCTTGGTCGCTCGAGTCGCAGGAGCCTTCGCCATGACTGGCGCGGCGGCAGCCTTGGTGGCGCGTGGTGCCTTAACGGCCGGAGTCTTCGCGGTGGCGGTCTTCGCGGTTGTGGTGTTCGCCACGGGAGCGACCGCCGTTGCCTTCGCAGCCTTGGCGGCAGCGGCCTTCTCGGAGCGGGTCAACTTTATGGGAGCAGCCTCGACTGCTGCGGCCTTTGTTCTGGTCGCCATAGGAGTGCCTTTCGATTGTGGCAGTACCGTTTTTGGGCAGTACTAAGACCCATGTCAAGTCTGGATTCGCGAGCGCTACACGAGCTCACCTCGAGAGGTGCACGAATCCCAGAATCAAGACCGGGTCTCAACACGATTATTGCACGGTTTCATCTGCACTCCCGCCACCGCCACTCTTGGATGAGCGCCGCCAAGCTCGTACCAGAGCAACCCAGAGTGGCCCCACTGTTATTCCCTCCTCATCCCGCATCCGCCGCCTAGTCCGACGACGCGCAAGCAACAGGAATGCGACGCCAATGCCGATCACCAAGTACTGCACAAGAAACGCGAGTCTGAATGACTCGAGAGAGTACAACTCGGATGGCACGCCAGTGCCGCCCCGAGCTCGGTCGGTAGCGTCGAGCACCAGACCGACGAGCAACATGATGATGAATCCCGACGTGAAGCCCCCCACATTGACCACACCTGTCGCTGAGCCATGGGATCTGAGCGGGTTGAAGGTACGCGCGAAGTCAAAGCCGATGAGAGAACTAGGGCCACTGAGGGCAAGAACGATCAATAGGACGATGACTAGGGGCAGCGGGGGTTGGCCCGGCCAAGCGAGCACGGCCCCCCAGAGCACCGCCAAGGTCGCGATGATACCGAGCACTAGGTTGCTTCGTCGCAGTGGGTAACGCGCCGAAAGCATCCCGACAATCGGTCCGCTGAAAGCTGCGCTCGCGACCATCATCGTCACGAGCGTCGCGGCTCCGGTCGGGCCGTACCCGAGTCCGACAGAGAGAAAGGGAAATCCCCACAGCAGCGAGAACATGGTCATCGACCCGCCCAAGACAAAGTGAGCCCAGAACCCAAGCTGCGTGCCCGGGCGACCGAGCGCCTCCCTAAGGACCCGGGCCGAGACTGCCCACGACTCGGGATGTCGGGCGCCCTTATCGGCTGGTCCGCGAACTACCAGCAGAATCAGGACTGCGACAACGACAGACAGCCCCGCCGCACTCACGTAAGCGGCCGACCAACCCCAGGCTTGGAGGGCGAGCAGCAGAGGGAGCGCCGAGAGAATCTGGCCTACGGCCCCTGCAGCTCCGAGCAGCTGCGTCACGATCGGGAGCATTCTGCCCTCGAACCAGTTCGAGAGAAAACGAACGGCTGAAATGAAAGTCATCGCGTCGCCGGCCCCCACTAGAACCCGCGCTAGCAGTGCGACACTCAGGCTCGGAGCAAACGCGAGCGTGAGCTGTCCGAGGGCCATCAAGACGGCTCCGGTGACCAGAAGGAGTCGCGCTCCGGTTCGGTCGAGCAGTACGCCCACCGGCACCTGCAACACGGCGTACACAATCACCTGAACAACAGCGAGGCTCGACAGCGCGGCCGCTGTAACCTCAAACCGTTCCGTGGCCTCGACCGCGGCGACACCGAGCGACGATCGTTGCAAGACGGCAACCAAATAAGCGGTCACCGCGACGCCAAACATCAGCCACGCGCGTGTGCGGTTCACCGCCCCATGCTAGGCCGATCCGGCAACAGTCAGTCGGTCGTCGACTCGGTATCGTTGCGTCGAATTGCGAGGAAATTCTGCAGTTCCGCCGCTATCTCGTCCGCGGTAGGCAATTCGCCGTCCTCGTCAGTCAGGGGGGACCGTAGCGGGTTGTCCTCCATGTAGGTGTCGTGCCTGTCCTCGAGGGTGCCGACCAATCGGGCGAGCTCCTGATTGCCCTCGACCTGCGCGTCAATCTTGGCGAGAAACTCCCTGCCTTCCTCGCGCAATCGGTCAGTGGGGAAGATGAGCCCGGTCGCCGCCGAAACGCTCTCTAGGGCACTCACCGCGGCCAATGGATATTCGGTATCTGCGAGATAGTGCGGGATGAGAATGACGAACCCTGCGGTGGGGTGCTCGAGCTCGGTCAACCGATACTCGATCAAATGCAAAGCGGTCCCGGGCACCTGCGTGCGTGGCTTCCAGATCGACATGGCCTCTATTAGGTCAGCGCGGTTGCCCGAGACGGTGACCCCAATCGGGCGGGTGTGCGGAACGGGCATAGGAATCGAGTTGACCCACGTTGTTGTCTTGACCCGGTAACGCTCAACGAGACCTACGACCGCAGCGGTGAAGCGCTCCCACTGGAAGTCGGGCTCGTACCCGGTGAGCAACAGAAATGGCTGACCAATCTCGTCTTTTGCCAGGTAGAGGCTCAGCCGAGCTGGCCGATAGTCGCTGAGGTGATCTTGATCGAAGAACATAGTCGGCCGGCGCGCGCGATAGTCCAGCAGCGCGTCGTTGTCGAAAGCGACGAGGGTGCTGTGCTGAAGAGTCTCGAGAAGGTAGTCGCTGAGTTGACTTACCGCACCTCCGGCGTCGGCAAAGCCAGTGAGTCCGGCTACCAAGTGGAGTCCCTCGGGCACCTCAACAACGTCGTCGGTGAGGTTGTAGAGGTCGGCGGGATCGCTCATGTGGCAATCCTAATCTTGACACTGCACGACCATCCCGGCCCGGGTGATGCCCTCAGCGAACAGTCGACCCACTCTGGTTACGATTAGCCAATGGCCGTCCCCGCACTCTCGCTCTCGTCCGAACCTCCGCTTAGCCTTGCCGCCGATGTGCTTGTCCTTGGGGTTCGGAAAACTGAAGATGGGCCGCAGTTGCTCAGCGACGAACCCGAGCTCCAATCCCTTCAGCTTGCGCTTGAGTCAATCGGCGTCACCGGCGCGATAGACGAACTGCGACGCATCCCGGGCTCGCACGGCGGCACCGAAAGCATCGCTTTGATCGGTGTGGGTTCGGGGGATGTTACGGTGCACGACCTGCGCTACGCCGCCGGCTCGGCCGCCCGTCAACTCCGCGGGGTCACCTCGATTGCCATCGCTTTACCCACGAGCTCTGACGACGAGGTCTTCGCTGTTCTTGAAGGCGCAGCCCTCGGGGCGTACGCCTACCTGAATTATCGATCAACGGATGACGCCGCGAAGCTCCCGGCTTCGTCGATTGTGGTCGCGGGCAGCGGCACTGACGACCTCGTGACTCGAGCGACGACTATCGCTGAGGCAGTCCACACCGTGCGCGACCTTGTCAACGCTCCCCCGTCAGACCTCTACCCTGAGACGTTCGCGGCGGCGGCGCGGGATCTGGCGGCTGAGACCGACGTCGACGTTACGGTGCTTGCCGAGGCCGAACTCGCCGCGGGCGGGTACGGGGGAATCCTCGGCGTGGGTCAGGGTTCGACGCGACCCCCGCGGCTCGTCAAGGTTGTCTACGCGCCGACGGGCGCCGCCAAGCACCTGGCCCTCGTAGGCAAAGGCATCACATTTGACTCGGGTGGCCTCTCACTAAAACCACCAGCCTCGATGATCGGCATGAAGTACGACATGACTGGCGCAGCAACTGTGCTCGCCGTCACGCTAGCCGCAGCGAAACTCAAACTCAACATCAAGATCACCGCGTGGCTGTGCATCGCCGAGAACATGCCATCCGGATCGGCGTTGCGTCCCAACGATGTAATCCGGGTCAGGGGCGGCAAGAGCGTGGAGGTACTCAACACCGACGCGGAGGGTCGACTCGTGCTCGCCGATGGCCTAGTCGCCGCGAGCGAGGAAGAGCCCGACGCGATTGTCGATGTCGCGACGCTGACCGGTGCCGCTCTTATCGCGTTGGGGAACCGCTATGCAGGAGCAATGGGTGATGATGAACTCGTCGCTAGCGTGGTTGCCGCCGGCAATCGGGTGGGCGAGACACTCTGGCCGATGCCGATTCCGGTCGAGGTGCGACCGATGCTGGCATCCGACATAGCTGACATCGCGAACATTAAGCCGGGCAACACAGCGGCGGGCATGCTGATTGCTGCTTCATTCCTGCGCGACTTCGTTGGCAGCACGGGCGAGGGTGACTCTAAGCGCACCATTCCGTGGGCGCACCTCGACATCGCAGGTCCAGCCAATAACGGCGCTGGCGGCTGGGGCTTCACCGGCAAAGGACCGACCGGAGTCAGCGTGCGCGCGCTCATCGAACTGGCCGATCACCTCGCACGCCCGTAGTAAGGTTTTTTTCAGGTGGGTTCTTGACCCCCCAGCCGGCCCGCTCACCACGCACACCAAGGCGTGCCGGTACACAAATCCTTTACAAAGGAGTTGCCGGGATTGGCTGAGCACACTTTTGACCTCGTAGTCCTCGGCGGCGGAAGCGGCGGCTATGCAGCCGCCCTTCGAGCCAGCCAACTCGGCATGAGCGTAGGCCTCATCGAGAAGAACAAGGTGGGTGGAACCTGTCTGCACGTCGGGTGCATCCCAACGAAGGCGCTCCTACACTCCGCTGAGGTTGCAGATGTCACGCGCGAGTCTGCGAAGTATGGCGTGAACGCAACCTTCGACGGTGTCGACATCGCTGCGGTCACCGCGTACCGCCAAGAAGTCGTCTCAAGCAAGTACAAGGGTCTTCAGGGCCTGATCAAGGCTCGCGGAATCACCACCATCGAGGGTGAGGGCAAGCTCACCTCCCCCACAACCGTGCAAGTCGGGGCTGACACGGTCACCGGCAAGAACGTCGTTCTGGCCACCGGTTCCTACTCTCGCTCGCTGCCCGGCCTCGAAATCGGCGGACGGGTGATCGCTTCGGAGCAGGCCCTCGAACTCGACTTCATCCCCAAGAAGGTCGCTGTTCTCGGTGGCGGCGTCATCGGCGTCGAGTTCTCGAGCGTGTGGAAGTCGTGGGGCGTTGACGTGCACATCATCGAGGCGCTCCCGCACCTTGTTCCCAACGAGGATGAAGCGATCTCGAAGCAGTTTGAGCGCGCGTTCCGCAAGCGGGGTATCGACTTCACGCTCGGTGTTCGCTTCCAGGGCGTGACACAGAACGACCAAGGCGTTGTCGTCACGCTTGAGAACGGCGAGACCATCGAGGCCGATCTTCTGCTTGTTGCTGTGGGTCGCGGCCCGCTGACGAACGGACTGGGTTTCGAAGAGCAAGGCATAACCATGGATCGCGGCTTCGTGATCACCAACGAGCGCCTTGCCACGAGCGTGCCCGGCATCTACGCAGTCGGTGACATCGTTCCCGGGCTTCAGCTTGCGCACCGCGGCTTTCAGCACGGAATCTTTGTAGCCGAAGAGATCGCGGGGCTGAACCCCATAGTCATTGACGACCTGAACATTCCCAAGGTCACGTACAGCGAACCGGAGGTCGCCTCGATCGGGCTCTCGGAGGCCAAGGCCGCAGAGAAGTTCGGGGCTGACTCGATCTCGAGCTACGACTACAACTTGGCCGGCAATGGCAAGAGCCACATCCTCGGAACCTCAGGGTCGATTAAGGTCGTTCGCGTCAAAGACGGTCCCGTCGTTGGCGTGCATATGATTGGCGCCCGCGTCGGAGAACTCATCGGAGAAGCACAACTCGTCGTCAACTGGGAGGCCTACCCGGAGGACATCGCGCCCCTGCTTCACGCGCACCCGACACAAGACGAGGCACTCGGAGAAGCATTCCTTGCCCTTGCTGGCAAGCCTCTCCACGCAATCTGACCCCCGCACGACCCCCGGAACTAAGCTAGCAACTGAAGCGGCACTAAGGAGCAGCACTGATGAGCGAATCCGTTAACCTTCCGGCACTCGGAGAGAGTGTCACCGAGGGCACGGTGACCCGCTGGCTGAAGAAGGTGGGAGATCGCGTCGAGGTCGACGAGCCTCTGCTCGAAGTTTCGACCGACAAGGTCGATACCGAGATCCCATCGCCGGTCGCTGGCGTTATCGAAGCGATTCTTGTCGGCGAGGACGAGACGGTTGAGGTCGGGACCGCACTAGTGACGATCGGTGACGGATCGGGTGCCGCGCCCGCTGCTGCAGTACCCGCAGCTGAAGCGCCTGTAGTTGAGGCTGTAGTTGAGGCTGTAGTTGAGCCTGCGCCGGTTCCCGAGACGGTTTTTGCGCCTGCTCCCGTTACTGTTCCGGAGCCTGTTGTTGCGCCAGCACCCGTTGCCGAAACTGTTATTGCGCCTGAGCCTGTAGCGGTACCCACGCCTGTAGCGGCACCCACGCCCCCTCCAGCGCCGACCGCTCCCGACGCCGCGGGCTACGTAACCCCACTCGTGCGCAAACTGGCAAACGACAGCGGGATTGACCTTACAACGATCGCCGGTACGGGAGTCGGGGGCCGCATCCGCAAGCAGGACATTCTTGCGGCCACCACGTCCCCTCCATCAACGTCGGCGCCCGCTGCCGCCACGGCACGGCCGCTTGAGGTCTCGCCTCTTCGCGGCACGACGGTAACAATGTCCCGACTGCGCAAGGTGATCGCCGAGCGTGCGGTTGTGTCGATGCAGACTTCGGCACAGCTAACGACCGTCGTCGAGGTGGATGTCACCCTCGTCGCGCACTACCGCGACCAAGTAAAGGCAGCGTTCCAGCAGAAGACTGGCGTGAAGCTCAGTTTCCTTCCCTTCTTCGCGCTTGCCGCCGCGGAAGCGCTCACCGCCTACCCGATCATCAACGCGACCATCGAGGGCGACTCGATCGTCTACCCCGCCTCGGAGAACATGTCCATCGCCGTCGACACCGAGCGCGGCCTACTCACCCCGGTGATTCGGGATGCCTCCAAGCTGGACATCGCCGGGTTCGCTCGTGAGATCGCGGATCTGGCCGAGCGCACTCGCGACAACAAACTGAAGCCTGACGAGCTGGCAGGCGGTACCTTCACCCTCACCAATACCGGATCGCGCGGGGCCCTTTTCGATACTCCCATCGTCTTCCTTCCCCAGTCCGCAATCCTCGGCACCGGAGTTGTCAGTAAGAAGCCCGTTGTGGTGAGTGACGCTGGGGGCGATGCGATCGCGATCCGCTCGATGGTTTATCTTGCACTTTCGTACGACCACCGCATTGTCGATGGGGCAGATGCGGCACGGTTCCTCACGACGATCAAGGATCGTCTCGAGGGCGGCGACTTTGCCGGGAAGCTCGGAATCTAGGGCCGACACCTACCGCTCGAGATAGTCACGGATGCGCCATCCTGCCTCGGTCTTCATGACAAGCACCGAGGCAGGCTCGCTATCAGCGACATCCCCGAGGCTGATCAGGGCGGCATCTCCTAGCCGCTCCTCGATCACGAGGTCTCCAGGGGCGACCGTCAGCGCCGTTTCTGGTATCTCCGCTCCCTGCTGAAGGTCTCGAACGAGCTGCTGATCGTCAGCCAGCGCTGACGAGCCGGCATGTCCCACCGAGTCAAGGCAGAGCACAGACAGATCGCGGATGCAGGCAGCGCGGGACTCCAGCAACGCCGGTAGTGCGGCCAGGGGGTCATCCCCGAGTACCGGGTCGAGCCCTACGGCGGCCGGCGACAGAACCCGGGGTGAAGGTGAGGGTGTGGACGCGGCATCCTCAGTGATCTGTTGCGTGGACCCTTGCGGAATCGCGATCAGAGCTATTCCTAGGGCCAGTCCGACGACTCCGAGGCCCACCCATACGCGCCGGCGCACGGCCCGCAGGCGCCTTGTCAGTGCGTCAATGTCTAGCCACTCGGGCATGCCGAGCGACAGCAGCGTGCTCGATCGGCGCGGTTCGGGGGCCGCTGGGACAGGCTCTGCGGTGATTATGCGTGACGGTGGAACGCTGTGATGCTCATCCGGTAGCAACTGGATGGGCTCCGGCTCCCCCAACGCAAACAGGCTGGTGGCGACCGCCATCAGCCAACCGGAGGGCTTCAGTTCGGGCAATTCGACGGGGAGTGGGAGTCGATCGAGCACCGCCCGAGCAAGCCGCTCGAAAGCACGGAGATCGCCGTCCACCCCCTGGTGCGCCTCCAGAAGAGCGGGAGGCAGGCCCGGAGTGATCAGCTGGGCGCGCCCAAAGCAGGCCAACACCGGGGCACCCGAGGCGCTAAAGCTCACTGCCTCTAGCCTCAACCCGCCATGCACGACCCCAGCGTGATGCAGGCGGTCAAGCGTCATCGCAAGCGGCGCGAGGAGCGTGATGGCCTCCCCCGATCTCACGATCGAACGATCCCGCAGCAGTTTGCCGAGGCTGCCACCCGGAATCCACTCCATGATGAGGGCGGTCGCACCCTGATTTGTGCTCGCGAGATCCACCAGCCGCACGACGTGTTCGCCCGCAGCTCGCGAGAGCGCTTCGACCTCCTCGACGACCGATTCCTCGGCGAAGTTGTTGCTGTAGGCCTTGATCGCGACAGGCACGCTTGCATCGTCGCCGATTGCCGGGTAGGCGAGAAATACCTCGGCCCGCTCGCCGTCCCCAAGCTTGCGAACTATTCGGTAACCGCCGATCGAGTCATACGTCACATCACACAGTGTGATTCAGGCCGGATACCCCGTTCTCGCCCTTATCGCTTCCCATCGACCCAACCGCCCGAGCGCCGGGCGGGGAGGAACAGAACGGGCGTAGGCTGGAGTTGTGATCGACTTTGTCGTCGCGGGGCTAAGCGCCAACTCCGTGCCGTACATCGAAGCCCTTGAGCTTCAACGCGCAACCCATCGTGCCGTCGTGAGCGGGGCGAGCCCCGACACCGTCATTCTCCTCGAGCACCCCTCGGTCTATACCGCGGGCAAGCGAACAGAGGAGTTCGAGAAGCCGACTGACGGCACGCCCGTGATCGACGTTGACAGAGGGGGCAAGATCACCTGGCACGGTCCAGGGCAGCTCGTGGGCTACCCCATTGTGCGACTCGCCGAACCTATCGACGTGGTCGGCTATGTGCGACGGATCGAGGGCATCCTGATCGATGCGCTAGCCGAGCTGGGTCTAGACGCCGGCCGCGTTGCCGGCCGCTCGGGAGTTTGGCTGCGCTACGACGAGCCCGTCGGTGCCGAGAAGATCGCGGCGATCGGAATACGGGTAGCCGAAGGCGTAACCATGCACGGCTTCTCCCTCAACTGCAACAACTCGTTCGAGGCCTACTCGAAGATCGTCGCGTGCGGAATCCTCGATGCGGGCGTCACCTCGATCTCGCGAGAGTTGGGTCGCAGCGTCAGCCCCACCGACGTGCTGCCCGTCGTGCAGCGCCATCTCGAGGCAGTCCTGTCGGGAGCGCACGCATGAGTACGACCCACCACCCCGAAGCGAACCAGACGGAGGGCCGCAAGCTTCTGCGCCTCGAGGTGCGTAACGCGGAGACACCGATCGAGCGCAAGCCCGAGTGGATCAAGACGGTAGCCAAGATGGGACCCGAGTACCGGCACCTTCAGGAGCTAGTGAAGGGCGAGAGCCTGCACACCGTCTGCCAAGAGGCCGGATGCCCCAACATCTTCGAGTGCTGGGAAGACCGTGAGGCGACGTTCCTCATCGGTGGAAGCCAGTGCACGAGGCGCTGCGATTTCTGCCAAATCGACACCGGAAAACCCGCAGACTACGACAAGGATGAGCCACGTCGCGTTGCGGAGTCCGTCATGAAGATGAATCTGCGCTACGCCACGGTTACGGGTGTCGCTCGTGACGACCTACCCGACGAGGGCGCGTGGCTTCACGCCGAGACGGTTCGACAGATTCACCAGCAGAACCCGGGAACCGGTGTCGAGATTCTCGCCACGGACTTCTCTGGCAATCCCGATCTACTCGCCGAGGTGTTCTCCAGCCGACCGGAGGTCTTCGCCCACAATGTCGAGACCGTACCGCGCATCTTCAAGCGCATCCGGCCGGCGTTCCGCTACGAGCGCTCCCTTGATGTCATCACCCAAGCTCGGGCCGCCGGGCTCATCACGAAATCGAATCTGATCCTCGGCATGGGAGAGGAACCCCACGAGGTCATTCAAGCCCTGCACGATCTGCACGATGCCGGAACCGACATCATAACGATCACCCAGTATCTTCGGCCGACCCCGCGCCACCTTCCCGTCGCGCGCTGGGTGAAGCCAGAGGAGTTTGTTGAGTTCTCCCATGCTGCTGAAGAGATCGGCTTCCTCGGTGTGCTCGCAGGGCCGCTTGTGAGGTCGAGCTACCGGGCCGGACGCCTCTGGGCGCGGTCAATGATGGCTAAGGGCCGCGACATCCCAGAGCACCTGAAGCACCTAGCCGACGCGAGCCTCGGATTCGCGCAGGCGGTATCGTAGACGGATGGCACGCACCACAGACTCCAGCCCGAAGGCTCCCAAAGAACCCGGTCGCATGAAGCAGATGTACCAGGTCTTCAAGATGACCATGCGGTACGACAGCCTCGCGATTTGGTATCTGCTGGCCGCATTCCTTCTACCGATTCTTGCCGGTGTAGCGTTCGCGGTGTTGCTGTCTAGCGACAACGTGATCGGTCTGATTCTTTACATCCTCGCCGGCGTGCTGCTGGGCGTGCTGCTGTTCTTGATCGTGCTCGGCCGTCGGGCAGAGAAGGCTGCCTACTCTCAGATCCAAGGGCAACCCGGAGCCGTTGGTGCGGTTCTCAAGAGTGGGCTGCGCCGCGGATGGACTGCTAGCGAAATGCCGGTCACAGTCAGCCCCAAAACGCAGGATGCCGTCTACCGCGCAGTCGGCCGCGGCGGTGTTGCCCTCATCGGCGAAGGTCCGCGTAGCCGCACCCAACGAATGCTCGAAGAGGAGCGTCGCAGCATCGTACGCATATTGCCCAACGTGCCGGTGAGCTTTCTCTACGTGGGCCCCGACCCAGACTCGATCCCGCTGTACAAGCTCCCCGCGAGCCTCCGCAAGTTGAAGCCAGCACTTCGCAAGCCAGAGATCCTGGCGGTGTCGAACCGGCTCAACTCGCTCGGCAAGAACAGTCTGCCGATTCCCAAAGGCATCGACCCGATGAAGGTACGGGCGGCACGGCCGCGCTAGCTTTCTGAGACCCGCGCTAGTTTTTGGAACTAGCGCCGCACGAGAACAGTGCCGACCAATCGGTCATGCATGCCGCGCTGATCTCGGTCCCAAATGACGGCGGGGATAACCAGGCACAAGAGCGCGGTGCGCGCGAACGGGCGCCACAGGCCGAGGTACCCACCGCCGATCGGCACCACCCTCATCCCCATGATGAGGTGGCCGGGGCTCCCGTTCACCGTCAGCAGGAACACCACCTGAACGACCGCGAAGATCGCGAGTGTGGCGAATGCGTCGTAGCTGAAGAACGCTACGGAGATCAGGATCGCAGAACCCCAGTCGATGAGGAGCGCAACGATCCGTCGTCCTAGTCGGGCGATAGAGCGAGGGCCGGTCTCGGGCAGACCGAGGCCACTGCCCGGCCAGCTCGCAGCGGATGACGTGGGCGCTGGCATGCTTCTATCCTAGAGAGGAGCCGCGTCGTAACACGCGCGAAACAACTGCGTGACGCTGGCGAAACCGCTTGCCCATACCCTCAACCATGACCGCGTCTGCGGTCGATCAGCACCAAGCTCATTGGAGTTCCCTCACATGTTCAGTGATTCTTCTGAAGTGCTCAAGTTCATCAAGGACACAGACGTCAAGTTCCTTGATATTCGCTTCACCGACCTTCCCGGCGTGCAGCAGCACTTCAACATTCCGGCAGCCACTGTTGACGAGGAATTCTTCTCGGTTGGACAACTTTTCGACGGCTCATCGATTCGCGGTTTCGCGAACATCCACGAGTCCGACATGCAGCTGATTCCTGATGTCACAACCGCCTACGTCGACCCGTTCCGCACCGAGCGCACGCTCATCATGGTGTTCGACATCTACAACCCGCGCAATGGCGAGATCTACCCGAAAGACCCGCGCCAGGTCGCCAAGAAGGCCGAGAAGTACCTCGCCTCAACCGGCATCGCCGACACCGCATTCTTCGCACCCGAGGCCGAGTTCTACATCTTCGATGACGTGCGTTACTCGGTCAAGCAGAACCAGAGCTTCTACTCGGTCGACTCTGACGAGGGTGCGTGGAACACTGGCCGCGTTGAGGAGGGCGGAAACCTCGCCAATAAGACGCCCTACAAGGGCGGATACTTCCCGGTCAGTCCGGTCGACAAGCAGGCCGATCTACGCGATGACATCAGCCTCAAGCTGATCGACGCGGGCCTCATCCTTGAGCGCGCGCACCACGAGGTGGGCACCGGCGGTCAGGCAGAGATCAACTACCGCTTCGACACGATGGTGCACGCGGCCGACGACATCCTGAAGTTCAAGTACATCGTCAAGAACACCGCACTCGAGTGGGGCAAGGTTGCGACCTTCATGCCGAAGCCGCTGTTCGGCGACAACGGCTCGGGCATGCACACCCACCAGTCGCTCTGGAACGACGGCAAGCCGCTGTTCTACGACGAGAAGGGCTACGGCGGCCTGAGCGACATCGCCCGCTGGTACATCGGTGGACTGCTCAAGCACGCCCCTGCTGTGCTCGCGTTCACGAATCCGACGCTCAACTCGTTCCGTCGCCTGGTTCCCGGTTTCGAGGCTCCCGTCAACCTGGTCTACTCGGCCGGCAACCGTTCGGCGTCGATCCGCATCCCGATCACGGGCACGAACCCCAAGGCGAAGCGCATCGAGTTCCGTGCTCCGGATGCCTCGGGCAACCCGTACCTCGCATTCGCGGCCCAGCTCATGGCTGGCCTCGACGGCATCAAGAACAAGATCGAGCCGCATGAGCCCGTGGACAAGGACCTGTACGAGCTGCCCCCCGAGGAGGCCAAGCTCATTCCGCAGGTTCCCGCGTCGCTCGCCGAGTGCCTGCTCGCCCTCGAGGCCGACCATGAGTTCCTGATGGAAGGTAACGTCTTCACTAAGGACCTGATCGAGACTTGGATCGCGTACAAGCGCGAGAAGGAGATCATTCCAGCATCGCAGCGTCCGCACCCGTTCGAGTACGAGCTGTACTTCTCGGTGTAGCCAGGACCAGTAGCCCGCGCCACAGCACGAAACGGCCGCATCCTCTCGCGGGGTGCGGCCGTATTGCGTGGGTGCCGCGTGCGTACTCGCCTCGAGATGAGGATTCTCGGGCATCCGCATCCCGGCGCAGCCCCAGAATCCTCATCTCGAAGCCGTCACTCCAAAGACGTGGGGCCTGGACGCCGGCCGGTACCGAGGTCTTTCGCGAATATCCAGCCAGCACTTGAGGATTGCGCTAGGTCCGAAACCTGCTGGACGAGCACGGTGGCTTCGGCGACATGGCCACGCCGATCAGGTGAGTGCAGTCGGCCGGACAAATAGCGTTCCGTCATGGCGACCATTGTTCAACTACGCCGGTACGGGGGCTAAACAGTCCGGCAGGCTCTCGCGTCGTGCCTAACCCGATTCCCGTTCCGGAGCAGCAGGCTCGCGCGCTTCAGCCGCCTCTGGATCGTGCAGCGCATTCCAGTAGGGCGTGAAGACGAGCTTGAGAGTGAGCCACCAGAGGTAGACGCTCGTACCTGAGGAGAAAGCGGTGTCGCCGATTAGTCCATGAGCGACTTCGTTGCGAAGGTTCGGGCCGATGGGTCCACACATCAGTGCGCGAAGCTCGAACGCAAAGTCCTCCCCGAAGATGTCGACGACTCGCTCGTTCTCCATGAGTGCGGAGAGGCCGATCTCGTTCTCGTTGCCGTCGGCACCGATCACGCTCGTGCGCTCACCGGCGTTCGCGAGGTGCAGTCGCACGAGTGCTTCGATTGCGGGCACTAGGAGGTGTAGTGCGGCTCCGAAGTCACCGCTGTACCCGTAGTGCAGACCCCGCGCAAAGACCCCCTCGTGCGTGCTCGGCACGATGGCGCTGCCAGCAGCAAGGGCTTGGAAGTCACCGATGTGAAGCCGGTGATCAGTGGATAACTGTCTCCAAGCTCTTGGAAGCACGATGCCGCCGAGGAGATTGACCCGCAGCTGATAGTGCTGGATCATCCCTTCCCAGGTCGCCGCCTTCTCCCCGTAGATCATGGCGTCGTCGCGCGTGGGCGAGCGGTATACGGTGCGCCCGTCGGAACTCAGGGTCCGCCGGGTTGCTAAGGATGACAGGGGGGACCGCCGTTGGAGCTCCTCCGCTTCCGTCCGCGCCGCCGAAGGGCTCGCGAGGGGCTGTATTCCGGCAAAGCGCCGGACCGACTCGATTGGATCATCGCTTCGAATTGCCGCAAGCAGTCCAGCGACATGGTCGCCGAGGTCGCCGCTCTCGGTGCTGAAGACTTTCATCTGACCGATCGCCGCAGCGCCGCTCTCCCGGATCCGACGGGCAAGTTCGGTTGGCAGGTTGGCTACGCTAAGGCGCTCGCGGGCCGTGCGGGGCAGCGTACGGAGTATCTTCAGCGCCATCTCCAAGTGGATGGATGCGCGGAACGCCTCAGAAGCATCGGCCTCAGCAATCAGTCGCTGTACGATTGCGTACGTCGTTTCCTCGGCCCTCTCTGGATCGCCCGCGCGCCGGTACCACTCGGCCGCGACCTCCAGAGTGTGCTGAGCGGCGATTGACTCGATGCCTCCAGCATGCCCAGCAAGGTGGGCCGCGATCGCCGCCGCATGCTGGCGCCCAAGCTGATGGTCGCCGAGCACCCGCGCCGCTCTGACCGCAAGTCCACCGTCGGCGGATGTTGTTGCGGCTTCGACGAGTTGGCGCTCGATCTCGTCGAGTTGTGCCGACGCAACACCGCGGAAGCGGACACCGACAGCAAGTCCGCGGTCCCACTGCTCGGCGGCATGGGTCATCGCCTCGCTCGTCACCCCGTGGTCGGCCAGCGCCTGGAGTTGCGCGGCATGCCGAGCCGGGCGAAGCGCAGGGTCCCCAGCGATTGCGACGACGTCGAGCACGCGACTCCGGAGTATGAGGCTGGGGATGAGTTCGGCTACCGCAGCCAGCGCCGCAATGTCCTCTGTCGCGAAGTCCGCGGGAATGGGACTGCGTCGGTCGCCGAACGTCGCGAATGGACCGTACGGGTTGGTCCAGTCGTCCCCGTTCGCCATGAACCAAGCGACTGTTGCAAGGAGTCCTGCTATGTAACGGACGTCGTCGTCGATATCGGGATCATCTGCAATAGTCCGTAGAGGACTGCCCATGAGGAGCGTTCCGGCGTCATCTTTAGTGATCGCCGCCTGCAAGTGGGAGTGGCGCGCAGCAGCCTGCCAGCGAGAGTCGTTGGCAACGGTCATGAGTCCAGCCTATGGGCAGCTGCCGGTTCGACAGCGGGCGTCAAACCATCGTTCTTGAAGATGCGCGCACGCCGTTCCATGCGACTTCCACCCGCGTGACACCGGCCGCGTGGCTGTGTCTGTATGACGGAACGTAGGCAAGTACGGGTACATGCACTCAACATTCCCACAAGCTGTACTTCTCGGTGAAAGTGGCCACACAGCAGTAGCTCCGCTGCGACGAGGCCACATCTTTCGATTGTGCGGCCGTTTTGCGCGCTAGCCGCTCGTCGGTGTTGGGCGTGTAGCCAGGCCGTAGAAGCGCTTCTCGAAGACTTGGCGGGCCAGTCTCGTCGTGCGCAGGTAGTCCTCCTCGAAGGCGCTCGCGGATCCGGACGGGTACTCTAGCAGCCGCGCCACGCCGTCGAGCTGTTTGCGGTCGGTCGGGAGCACGTCCGTCGTCTTCGCTGTCCAGAGGTTGAGTGCGGAGCGCGCCCGTGACGCGAGCATCCAGGCGTTGTGGAGCCTCGCGGCATCCACGGTCGTTACAAGGCCGTCATTCTCCGCTGCGGCCAGGGCCTTCAATGTCGAGGTCGTGCGCAGCCCCTCGACGCGAGCACCGTGCTCAAGCTGCAGCAGCTGCACAAACCACTCAACATCACTGAGCGACCCGCGGCCGAGCTTGAGGTGCCGCGACGGGTCGGCGGCTTGGGGCAGGCGTTCAGACTCGACGCGGGCCTTGATGCGCTTGATCTCGCGCACATCTTGCTCGGCGATCGAAGCCGGATAGCGCACCTCGTTAACGAGCTGCTCCCACTCGGCGAGCACTCCGCGATCCCCCACGACCGGCCGCGCACGCAGCAACGCCTGCGCCTCCCAGGTCAGAGACCAGCGTTCGTAGTACGCGCGGTAGCTCTCCAGCGACCGCACGATCGCCCCGTTGCGGCCCTCGGGGCGTAGCCCAATGTCGAGGTCAAGCGGTACGCGCACATCCTCGGTAAGGCGGCTGAGGGTGTGCACGATGGTTTCCGCCCGCGCCTGAGCCTCCTCATCGGATGCCCCGGCCGCCCGATACACGTAGATGACATCGGTATCCGATCCGAACCCCAACTCCGCACCGCCGTAGCGACCCATCGCGATGATCCCGAACTCAAGGCCGTCGCCGTAGCGATGCGCGAGCGACAGCATCCCGCTTAGTGTCACGGTGGTGATGTCTGATAGGGCGACACCGAGCTCCTCGATGGTGATGACCCCGAGGATTGTGCCGAGCGCCAAGCGGAGGATCTCGCGGCGTCTGGCCGTGCGTAGAGCGAGGGCCGCGGCATCCTCATCGCCTTCGTGACGGGCGACAGTTGCCACAGACTCCTCAAGGAGTACGCCGTAGGGTCGGGGCCTAAGTTCCGCATCGTTCTCGAGCCACGCGGCAGCCTCGGGGATCCGCTCGAAGATCGCGCCCACGAACTTCGACCCCGACAGAACCTGCGTGATGCGCTGGGCGGCAGCGCTCGAGTCGCGAAGCATGCGCAGAAACCAATAGGCCTCGCCGAGATCCTCGCTGAGGCGGCGAAAGGCGAGTAGCCCGTAGTCAGGGTCGGCACCGTCGGCGAACCACTGGAGCATCACCGGCAACAGGTTGCGCTGAATGATCGCGCGGCGCGACACTCCCCCGGTCAGCGCGGCGATATGGTTGAGGGCCCCGCGCGGATCGCGGAAGCCGATTGCCGCAAGCCGTGCCTCAGCCTGCTCGCTGGACAGCACGATGCCGCCCTCGGGAAGCGCGGCCACTGCCGACAACAACGGGCGGTAGAACAGACGCTCGTGGAGACTCCTGACGGCCTGTTTAGTGCGTTGCCACTGCTCGGTGAGATCGTCGGCGCTGGCCGCGAGGCCGGTCGCCCGCGCGAGCACACGCAGAGCATCCGGATCCGTCGGCATGAGGTGTGTCCGACGCAACCGCGATAGCTGAAGACGATGTTCCAGCAGCCTCAAGAACCGATAGTCCCGCGAGAACTCGGCACCCTCCACCCGGCCGATATAGCCCTGCTCGGCAAGAGCCACCAGCGCAGGGAGCGTTGCCACTTGGCGCACCAATGGGTCTGACTGTCCATGAACCAACTGCAACAACTGAATCGTGAACTCGACGTCGCGCAGACCGCCCGGCCCGAGCTTCAGCTGGACATCGAGTTCGTTGGCCGGGATGTTGTCGGTGACCCGCTCGCGCATCTGCTGAACCGAGTCGACGAAGTTCTCCCGCGACGCACTCGACCAGACCTTCGGTGCCAGTGCATCGACATACCGCTGCCCTAGCTCGATGTCACCGGCGAGCGGGCGGGCCTTCAACAGCGCCTGGAACTCCCAACTCTTGGCCCAGCGATCGTAATAGGCCAGGTGTGACTCGAGGGTTCGCACCAGAGCGCCATCTTTGCCTTCAGGCCTCAGGTTTGCGTCAACCTCCCAGAGCCCCGGCTCCGCGGCAAGATCATGGATGCCTCGCATCGTCTGCATCGCGAGCTGCGTCGCAATGGCTACCGCCCGCTCGTCCCCGTCGGTAACGAAGATGACGTCAACGTCGGATACGTAGTTCAACTCGCGCGCACCGGCCTTGCCCATGCCGATGATGGCCAGGCTTGTCGCGGCAACCTCGTCTTCCGGGAAACGCACCTCGGCCCGAGCAGCAGAGAGGGAGGCGTCCAAGGCCGCTCCCGCGAGGTCAGCGAGAGCTGCGGCGACCAAGGATACGGCGGTCAAGGGATCGAATTGGTCGAGGTCCCATGCAGTCAACTGAAGGAGGTGCCGGCGGTAGCGCACCCGTAGCGCGGCCCAGGCAGCCTCGCCCGAGAGTGCGGCAACGGAAGCCAGAAGGTCGGCTCCGTAGTCGTCCGGGGGCGCCGAGATCGGGGTGGCCAATGCTGCGAGCTCGGCAGGGTTGCGGGCGAGGAAGTCGGCGAGGCCCGTGGAGGCGCCGAGCACCCGGATGAGGCGCGCTGCGGCATCCTGATCGCTGATGAGTGCTTCGACCTCGCGCGGTGCCTGGTGACGCAGGTCGAGAAGGCGGCGCAGCGCCTGATCGGGGTCGGCCGCGCTGGCGAAGACCGGCACCAACTCGGGCGCGCCCAGCAACTCGAAGCGCGCGAGCGTCTCGTCGAGTTCGGCAAAACCGAGCCGAGCGAGGTCGGTCAGCGTCGTCGGTGGCCGGGTCATCTCACGGTACCTTCACCTGCTAGAGGATCTCGAGATTGCTCTCCAGCTCGAACGGTGTCACCTGGGCGCGGTACTGGCTCCACTCGCGACGCTTGTTGAGCAGCACATAGTTGAAGACCTGCTCCCCCAAGGTTTCAGCGACGAGCTCTGAGTCCTCCATCAGCGAGACTGCGTGGTCGAGACTGGCGGGAAGTTGGTTGTACCCGAGCGCGCGTCGCTCGGAATCTGACAGTTCCCACACGTTGTCCTCGGCCTCGGGGGGCAGCTCGTAGCCCTCCTCGATTCCCTTCAGCCCTGCGGCGAGTAGCAACGAGAAGGTCAGGTATGGGTTGGCAGCGGAGTCGATCGCGCGGTACTCGACTCGCGCGCTCTGGCCCTTATTCGGCTTGTACAGCGGAACGCGCACCAGTGCCGAGCGGTTGTTGTGGCCCCAGGTGACAAAACTCGGAGCCTCGTCCCCGCCCCAGAGACGCTTGTAGGAGTTGACATACTGGTTCGTGACGGCGGTGATCTCTGGCGCATGACGCAGGAGGCCCGCCACGAACTGGCGGCCGATCTTCGAGAGCTGATAGTGGCCAGCCGCATCGTAGAACGCATTCGAGTCGCCTTCGAAGAGCGAGAGGTGGGTGTGCATGCCCGAACCAGGATGCCCCGACAGCGGCTTCGGCATGAACGTCGCGTAGACGCCCTGCTCGATCGCCACCTCCTTGATTACCGTCCTGAAGGTCATGATGTTGTCGGCCGTCGTCAGCGCGTCTGCGTAGCGCAGGTCAATCTCGTTCTGGCCTGGACCGGCCTCGTGATGACTGAATTCGACCGAGATACCGAGATCCTCGAGCATCCGCACCGAGCGCCGACGAAAGTCGTGCGCGGTTCCGCCAGGCACGTTGTCGAAGAATCCGGCAGAGTCGACCGGCTCGGGCTGACCGTTAACCAGCTTGGGAGACGTGAGCAGGTAGAACTCGATCTCAGGATGCGTGTAGAACGAGAACCCGCGATCGGCCGCCTTAGCGAGCGCGCGTTTGAGCACGTTTCTCGGGTCTGAGACCGATGGCTGCCCGTCGGGCGTTGTGATGTCGCAGAACATCCGCGCGGTCGGGTCGATTTCTCCGCGCCACGGAAGAATTTGGAAGGTGCTGGGGTCGGGCTGCGCGAGCATGTCGGCTTCGTAGGCCCGCGTGAATCCTTCGATTGCCGAGCCGTCGAACCCGAGGCCCTCGGCGAAGGCACCCTCAACTTCGGCCGGAGTGATCGCAACACTTTTGAGGGTTCCGACCACATCGGTGAACCAGAGCCGGATGAACTTGACCCCTCGCTCTTCGATTGTGCGAAGAACGAAGTCACGCTGCTTGTCCATTCTCCTAGGCTACTGGGTAGCACCGTGGGAGACGTCACTAGACTCAAACCCATGGCAGAGCAGGCAGTCAAGCGCGTTCGCACCAGGCACTTTCAGGCCGCGAAAGAGAACGGCATCAAGATCACCGGGCTCACCAGCTACGACCAGTTGACTGCCGGAATCTTTGATGAGGCGGGCATCGACTTCCTCCTCGTCGGCGACTCGGCGGGCAACAACGTCTATGGGTACGACACAACTCTGCCCGTGTCGATCGACGACCTGATCCCGCTCGCTCGCGCTGTTGCTGGCGCGGTTCAGCGGGCGTTTGTGGTCGCCGACATGCCCTTCGGTTCATACGAGACTGGACCTGACGAGGCGCTCCACACCGCGTTCAGATTCATGAAGGAAACCGGAGCACATGCGGTCAAGCTCGAGGGTGGCGAGCGCAGTGCGGAGCAAATTCGTCGGATCGTTAGCGCGGGCATCCCGGTCATGGCGCATATCGGTTTCACCCCGCAGAGCGAGCACGGCCTCGGGGGGCACGTGATTCAGGGGCGCGGCGAGCAGCTCAAGCAGCTCCTTGCCGACGCGCACGCCGTCGAGAATGCAGGGGCGTTCGCGGTTGTGCTCGAGATGGTTCCCAGCGCAGCAGCTGCTCAGGTAACCAACGAGTTAAGAATACCGACCATCGGAGTCGGAGCGGGTCCGCATGTCGACGGACAGCTCTTGGTCTGGACCGACTGGGCGGGCTTCACGAAGGGTCGCATCCCGAAGTTCGTCAAGCAGTACGCCAACCTGCGGGAAACCCTCAGCAAGGCCGTAACTGAGTACCGGTCCGACGTTGAGGGCGGTCACTACCCGGGACCCGAGCACTCCTACGAGGACTGAGGGCAACGGTGGCCGAGCGCGGCGCGGTGCGTATCGGAATGGCTGGCTGGGTCTACCCCGACTGGCGCGGCACTTTCTACCCGAAAGGCACGACGCAGAAGAACGAACTCGCCTATGCCTCGCGGCAGGTCACCTCAATAGAACTCAACGGGTCGTTCTACTCCCTGCAGAAGCCGTCGAGCTGGCAGAACTGGCGGGAGTCCACCCCTGACGACTTTGTCTTCTCCGTCAAGGCACCAAGGTTCATCACCCACATTCGACGGCTGGATGATGTGCACGAGCCTCTCGCCAACTTCTTCGCGTCGGGCATCCTGTCGCTGGGTACGAAACTCGGCCCGGTGCTCTGGCAACTACCTCCCAGCCTCGAGTTCGAGCCGTACCTGATCGAGCGGTTCCTCGCGATGCTTCTGCACACGACTACCGAGGCGGTGGCCCTTGCCGCGCAACGGGGAGCCCGCATGACCGGCAAAGAGTACCTGGAGACCGACGCCGAACGGCCGGTGCGCCACGCCTTCGAGATGCGGCATCCGAGTTTCAACTCTGTCGAAGCCGTCGAACTCCTACGTCGTCACGGCGTGGCCGCAGTCTATGGAGACTCTGAGGGCAAATGGCCGGTTGTCGACGCGGTGACGGCCGACTTTCGGTATGCACGCCTACACGCCGATACAACGATCTATCCACACGGATGGTACGAACCTGACGATCTCGATCGCTGGGCCGCCACCATTACCTCGTGGCTTGGTTCCGGCCAAGACGCCTTTGTCTATTTCGACAACGACACCAAGACACGCGCCCCCATCGACGCAGTAAGTCTGATCGAGCGGATGCGCCGCTAGGTCTGATCCCAGTCGGTCGCTTCTTCTTGCGCCCACTTCCGAGCGCGTTCAGCGATGATCTCGGGGGCCCGCGCTGCCTCCTCCGCGGTAGCGAATGGACCATCCCGGTCCGACGCCAACGAGAGCGCGCCCTCCTCCACCTCGCCCGTCTTATGGTTGTACCACCACTCGGTCATCTGAGCCTCCCTTACGAAACTAGACTCAACACTATGCCTCGGGACTCGCAGGGACACCTCATCCCGGGGACCATTTCGGCTCTGCGGACGGTGCCTGCGGGCGTCGAGCGGCCCGAGTATGTGGACCGCCGTGAGCCCGCGCCATTCACCCGATCGAACGTCTACACGCCAGACGAGATCGACCGGATTCGCCGTTCGGGCCGCGTCGCCGCCCAGGCCGTCGGGGCCGTGGGCGCATCGATTCGACCCGGCGTGACGACCGATCAACTGGATGCGGTGGCGCACGAGTTTCTCATCGAGCGCGGCGCGTACCCCTCGACGCTCGGCTACCGCGGGTACCCCAAGTCGTGCTGCACCAGTCTCAACGAGGTCGTGTGTCACGGCATCCCCGACAACACCGAACTCGTGGACGGCGACCTCATCAACATCGACATCACGGCCTATCTCGACGGGATGCACGGCGACCTCAATGCGACCTTTGTCGTCGGAGAAGCGGCCCCTGAGGTGGTTGACCTCGTCGAACGCACGCGTGAGGCTCTCGCGCGGGGAATCAAGGCGGTCGCCCCCGGACGCCAGGTCAACGTCATCGGCAGGGCGATCGAATCCTATGCACGCAGGTTTGGCTACGGCGTAATTCGTGATTTCACTGGGCATGGTGTCGGTGCCGCATTCCACACCGGACTGATCATTCCGCACTACGATTCCGCCCCCAACTTCGACGATGTGATGGAGGTCGGCATGGTGTTCACGATCGAGCCGATGCTGACCATGGGAACCCCCGAAGCCCCCGGCACAATCGCGTGGGATCAATGGGACGACGACTGGACTGTCACAACCCGCGACAAGTCGCTCACCGCGCAGTTCGAACACACCCTCGTGGTGACCGAGCGCGGCGCCGACATCCTGACACTGCCCTAAGGGAGAATCACAACATGGCAACGGCGCTAGGAATTGACATCGGTGGCACGGGCATCAAGGGTGCACTAGTCGACACCGCGACCGGCGAACTGCTCAGCGAGCGACTCAAGCTGCCGACACCGGCGGGCGGCTTGCCCGACGACATCGTTCGAACAGTGGTCGAGCTGATCGCGCTGCTCGGAGGAATCGGCGATGGCGTTCCGGTCGGCGTGTGCTTCCCTGCTGTCGTGAGAGACGGCCGCACACTGTCAGCGGCGAACGTTTCGAAACGGTGGATCGGGCTCGAGGCCGAGAAGCTCTTCGAGAAGGCACTCGGGCGCGACATCCACTTTGTCAATGACGCGGATGCCGCAGGTTTTGCCGAGACCCGTTTCGGTGCTGCGAAGGGGATCCATGGCCTCGTCATTGTGACAACTCTTGGCACAGGTATCGGCAGCGCGTTGATTTACAACGGGGTGCTTATTCCCAACTCCGAGCTGGGACACCTCGAAGTCGACGGACGTGATGCCGAGAGCCGGGCCGCCTACTCGGTGAAGGAGCGCAGCCGCCTGAGCTGGAGACGTTGGGCTGCACGACTGCAGCGGTACTACGCGCACCTCGAGAGGATTTTCTCCCCCGACCTGTTTATCGTCGGCGGCGGCGTATCAAAGAGTCACGAAGAGTTCTTGCCGCTACTCAGGCTGCAGACGCCCATCGTTCCCGCCACTCATCGCAACAATGCGGGAATTCTGGGAGCCGCAGCCCTCGCGGCAGGTGCTACCGCTACTGCTTTGTGATCGTCACGGTCCAGGTCGCAGCACCCTGTGAGCCGTCGAGATTGATTGAGTTGCCGCCCGAGAACGGGCCCGTCATCGTCGCGACGCCATCGCTGAATGCGATGGTGATCGTGAGGTTACCTCCGGCGAGCGCCCACGTGTCAGACGTATCGTCGTAGCTGTCGCCGTTGTAAGTGAGACCAACGGTGTTGTCGGGCTGGAACTCGAACAGCCAGGTGTCACCATCGGAGTCGGTGCCGCCCCAAGTGGTGCCGGAGACGGTGGCGCCGGTATCGGTAGTGCCGCCACCATTCGTTGACGGGGCGAAGAAGCAGCCGCTCAGGCTCACAAGGAGCGTCAGAACAATGGCGGCCAGGACTGTGGGGCGGATGGTCTTCATAGCTGCACAATATCGGCGTAGCGTCTCTCCCCGCAACGGGCACCGAGCGCGAGTATTCGAAGCACCAAGCCAAGGCTTGCCTGACTGGCACAGGATGCCCGCCCGGGTGTTAGCTGTCGACATGAGCATCTCAGACTCTCCGACCGGCCGACACAATGAACCCCACGGCGATGGCATCGCACACCGGCTCAACTGGCTGCGGGCAGGAGTCTTGGGCGCCAACGACGGCATCGTCTCCGTAGCGGCAATTGTGGTCGGGGTCGCCGGCGCGACGTCGGCGATCGCGCCGATCCTTACCGCCGGCGTTGCCGGCCTCGTTGGTGGCGCGATCTCGATGGCGCTGGGCGAGTACGTTTCAGTGTCGAGCCAACGCGACACTCAGAACGCGTTGATCGCCAAGGAGCGACGCGAACTCGCGGAACAGCCCGAAGAAGAACTCGCCGAACTCGTTGGGCTCTACGAGAAGAAGGGTCTGAGTGCTGCAACCGCCCAAAAGGTGGCCGTCGAACTGACCGCACACGACGCGCTCGCCGCCCACCTCGAGACCGAACTGGGGATCAACGAGGCCGACGTGGTGAGCGCGTGGCAGGCGGCCGGGGCATCCGCGCTCGCGTTCTTTGTCGGGGCGATTCTGCCGCTACTGGCAATCCTGCTCCCCCCGGAGGAGGCTCGTGTTCCGGTGACGTTCGTTGCCGTGCTGATCGCTCTAGCCGGAACCGGGGCGCTGAGCGCATGGATCGGCGGCAGCCACTGGCTGCGACCCACCCTGCGTGTCGTTATCGGTGGAGCGATCGCCCTGGCAGCAACGTTCCTGATCGGAACGCTGCTGGGAACCAGCGGGATGGTGTGACCTAGCCCACGTTGAAGGTGATCGCGCTCACGAAGAACACGACGAAACTCACAATGGCGATCACAGTGGATAGCACTCCCATGGCGAGACCCGCGACGGCTAGGCCCATGAGGGTGCTCGGGGCACCTTCAGCACGCAGTTGGCGCGCTCGCGCCATGCCCCTGACTGAGAAGATCACGGCGATGATCGACACCACGAAGAAGATGTTGAAGAAGATCGATACCAAACCGGCAACGAAGCCGTAGAAGGCATCCCTATTCACCGACGCATCGATTACCCGCCCCGGAGCGGTCGAGAGCACTGCTGTACCCCAAGTGGCCACGCGTCCGGGCGCATAAGGGTCGGGGCGTTGCGGTGCCGGGTTTGACGCCGAGTACACGACGGGAGTTTGGGGCGACACTGGCGGGGGCACTGGCACCGCTGCCGGCACCGGCACAACTCCTGTGGCCGCAACCACCGGCGCAGCGGATGCCACGGCTCCACCTCGCCGTGAGTCGCTCCACCCGGCGCCATTCCACCAGCGCTCACCGGGTACTCCGTCGGGATCCGGATACCACCCCGCGCGCTTCTTGTCGTCCGCCATGCTGCTTAGTTTAGGGAATGGGCCGGCTGATACGCCGGGTTCTGTCCCGGTACCCTCTCGAGCACCTTCGACGGTCATCTATCTCGGGACTACGTTGCCGCAGCCCTCTAGCGGTCTACCCGGGAACTGGGCGAGCAGCCTTTAGAACGTTCCCTGTCTGACCTTGCTCCGGACGAGGTTTACCTAGCCGGCCGCGTCACCGCGACCGCTGGTGGTCTCTTACACCACCGTTTCACCCTTACCCCCGAGCCAAAGCTCGGCGGCGGTTTGCTTTCTGTTGCACTGTTCTCGCGGGTTGCCCCGGGTGGGCGTTACCCACCATCCTGCTCTGCGGAGCCCGGACGTTCCTCGACTTGCCTTGCGGAAGCCGCGACCGTCTTGCCGACCCATTCGGTTGGCAATACTACTCCGGCATCAGTTGCCGAAGTCGGCCTTCATGTCCATCGCAAGATTGGCGAGCTTGTCGGCCCGTGAGTTGTCGAGTCGTGGAATCCACTCGAACTTGACCGGAGTGCCGGTCAGAACCTGGCGTGCTTCGGCAGCAAGTTCGGCCATGTCGGGGTGCTTGATCTTCCAGCGACCCGACATCTGCTCGACCACGAGCTTCGAGTCCATGCGGATGTGCAGGTCAGCGTCGGGGTCGATCTGGATCGCGCGTCGCGCCCCCGCGATCAACGCCTTGTACTCGGCGACGTTGTTGCTGGCCACGCCACCGTACAGTCCGATCTCCGCGAGAACCTCGCCGGTGACGGGGTCGATTACCACCGCGCCACTGCCAGACTGGCCGGGATTGCCGCGCGAGCCGCCATCCGCCTCAACAATCAGCGTGCGAGCCACTACAGCCCAGACTCGTCGGTGCGCACCAAGATTGCGTCGCTTGACGGGCAGATCAGCACATCGTCAGGCGCTGCGGCGCGGATCTTCTGCAGCTCATCTTCGAGCAATTTGACCCCGGAGCCTAGCGAGACTCCCCCGCGCAACAGTGAGGCACCGGTGCCGTAGCGGCTGCGCTGTTTCTCGTAGAGGGCAAGAAGCTCGTTCGGCAGTTGTGTCTGGAGCACTCGGCGGTGGTCCGCGGCCGTGCTCCGTTCCGAGCCTATCGTTGCCAAGGCGGCATCCCGAGAGGATTCAACCTCGGCGATCTGCGCCCGAACGCTCGCGAGCTGATCGCGCGTGGATGCCACGGCGGCCTGCTGCTCCTCAAGCTTCTCCATCACAGTCAGCTCGATCTCCTCAAGGTCGTCGAGACGTTTGCGCAGAGCGCTCAGTTCCTGTTCAAGGGCGGCGACATCCTTGACCGATGAGCTGGCCTGTAATCGCTCGCTGTCGCGCGTGATGCGGGATTCAACAAGGGCGACATCGCTCTCCACGCGACCCATCTCCAGTTGCACGTTCTCTGCCAGGCCCTCCTGCACGACGAGCGTGAGTCTGTGTGCCTCGGCCTGTGCCCCCAGGTCGGCGAGGACGGCGAGCTCGGGAAGCGACTTCGCGCGGTGATCGAGCTGCGCAAGCTTGGTGTCGAGGGCCTGTAGGTCGAGGAGTAGAGCCTGAGTCTCGGGAGGTGCTTTTAGTGCCATGGGTGTACGTCGTCTCTTCTGGGGAAAACTATTGGGTGACTGCGAAGTCCCACGGATCCGTGCGCAGGTCACTGACCGTGACAGTGACGCCGGGAAGTTCGGCGCGAAGCTCCGCCGCGGCAGTCTCAAGCCAGAGCCACTCGCTGGCCCAGTGCGAGATGTCGATGAGAGCAGGGCCGTGCCCGACCCGCGCATTCTCGCGGGCCTCCGAAGCTGGGTGGTGGCGTAGGTCGCTCGTGATGTAGACATCCGCTGCGAGCACCGCTGGTTCCGCCAGGTAGGCATCTCCCGCTCCCCCGCAGAGCGCAATCGTCGAGATCGGGGCGTCAAACTGCCCAGAAACGCGAACACCGGTGGCCGTCGCGGGCAGCACTTGGCCGAGAGTACGAGCAAGATGCCCGAGAGTTGTCGGCTGGGGCAGGCGACCGATTCGGCCGATGCCGCAGACGAGGTCAGGGCCGGGCACGATGGGGACCACGTCAACTAGGCCAAGCGCCCTGGCGAGGGTCGCCGACGTGCCAGTCCCCACCACGTCGGCATTCGTGTGAGCAGCAAGCAGCGCGCAGTGCCCGCGGATCAAGCTGGTCAGGGCCGCCCCCTTGTAGCGATCGGATGCCACGCTTGTCACGCCGCGAAGCAACAAGGGGTGGTGCACCAGCAGCATGCTTGCGCCCGACTCGATTGCCTCGTCGACGGTGTCGATGACGGCATCGACCGCAAGGAGAATCGACTCGACCGGAGCGTCGAGGTCGCCAGCGATCAGGCCGACGGCATCCCACGGCTCCGCGCCCGCGCGAGGCCAGAGTCGCTCGACCGCGGCGGTGACATCTGCCACGGTGAGGGTCATACCCGCGTCTCCTCCTGGCGACGGATAGCAGGGATTCCGATCACTATCGGGAGAAGGATGCCGAGGCCGAGCGCCACCAGAACACCGAGGTCGGTACCCGCCAACTCCGAACCCAACGGAACGCCGAGAAGGCTGAACAGGTAGCCTTGCCATCCCAGCCACGTTACTGTCGCGCTGGTTAGGCCGAATCCGATACCGCTGATCACGAACAGGCCAATGAAGTTGCCCCATCGAACGTCGGCGTAGACGCCTCCACGCGACGTGAGGGATGCACTCTCAAAACGTCGATTGCGGATCATCATCTCGGCCGCGAAGATACCCGCCCAGGCCGCGGTTGGCACGGCAAGAGTGGTGGCGAGGTCACGCAGAAGCTCGTAGATGCCCCCCGTTACAGCAAACGTGAGCACAAGGGCAACGAGGCCGAGAAGCACAGCAGCAATTAGGGTCGACCACTGTCGATGCACTCGCACGCCGATCGCCTGCAGTGCGAAACCGCCCGAGTACAGGGTGATCACGACCCCCGAGAGCAAGCTCAGTGCGGTCGCAGCGATGAGCGGCACGGGGTACCAACTGGGCAGCATGAGGGCGAGCGTGTCGAGCGGCGATAGCACAAACCCGCTCGCAATTCCCTTGTCCGAAGCGGCGAGTAAGGCGCCATAGGCGATGAGGGTGAAGGCAGGCAGGGTCGCACCGAAGGTCGCCCACAGCATCGATGCCGCGCCGCTTGAGTACGAGCGCTGGTATCGGGCAAGGTCTGCGCCGCTGGTAGCCCAGACGAGCCCAAGGACGCTGAACACTAGGACCGCACCAGTAACGGTGAGTATCCAGGATCCGTCTGGCGTGGTGAGCGCCGTTGGGACGTCAACATACCCAATCGTCAGAACGATCAGGCCGACTATGAGAGCCGCGGATATGACGCTGGAGATGAGTTGGATTCTTGCAATCATCGGATAGCCGGCGAACGCGATCAGGACTGCCAGCACAAAGGAAGCACCCAGCGAAATCACGAGCACTAAGGACTCGGTGAGAGACCCAGCTAACTCCGCACCGACGAGAACGACAGTGACCCCCGATGCGAGCAACCAGAGCAGCACTGCGCCCCAGAAGACACGAGTGATCAGAGCGAGAATTGACGGCACGACGTTGCCGACGACTCCGAAGCTCGCGCGTGAGACCACCATCGTGGGCTGACCGCTGCGCTTGCCGGCGAGGGTGCTCAACCCGAGCGGGATGAAGGAGAGTGCCACCCCTGCAAGCACCGCGACGATGGATTGCCGCAGGCTCATCCCGAGGGCGAAGATCGACGCTCCGAGGCCGAGGCTCACGATCGTCGAGTTGGATGCGAACCAGAGCCAGAAGAGACGCGCGGAGCGACCGATTCGTTGATCGAGCGGGGTCGGTTCGAGCCCAGATCGCTCAATACTGAATACGCGGTGACGGACCTCGTCTCGCTCCAGCAGGACTACCTCATCCTCAGGAACCCGCACAGTGGAGATCGGACCCGAGGGGGGCGAGATGAGCGCTGTCACTCGATCGGTGTCATCGACGTCATCGTCGATCTCTTCCTCAAAGGCCTGGTCAATGACGCTGATCGAGTCGGTGTCGAGTGGCACTCCTTCACTCGCACTGAACGGTGCAGGCTCGACAAATAAGCCCGCAGCACCGAGGGGATTTTCCTGCTCGGGCTCGGCGCGCGACTCCTCGGCTCCCGATCCGCTCAGGAGGTCTTCGAAACTGAAGGGCGGGGGTTCGGTCGTGACCTGCCCAAAGTCGTCTTCGATTACCTCTGCAACGACGATGTCGTCGGTTTCGAATGGGGGCATCGGCACAACGGGCTGCACACCCAACGGGGGCGGCTCAACGAGTGGTGGAGGCGCGAACGACGAGAACACCTCAGGTTCAACTTCGGCCTCGGCCACTGATGCTGGTGCTGGTGTGGGTGGCACCAACGGGTCGAACTCCGGTACCGGCGACCAACTCGCACTCGGCGGAGGGACCTCCCACTCAGGTGGGGCATCAGCGATGGCTTTCGCTTTTAGCTGAGCCTCGAGCTGCTCGATAACGCTGAGGGTGCCCCCCGGTTCCAGCCCTGCCTGCTCGAGCAGACTCAAGAGCTCGGGGTCGCTGACAACGTGCTCTGCCACCACAGAACCGAGTGCAACCGATAGGGGCTCGACCAAAGGCTCAACCGGAGCTTCGTGCACTGGGGCGGGCGGGGCTTCAAGCGGGGCTTCAGGCGGACCTTCAGGGAGGTCGACCGCCTGAGCCGGGTCAGGAGCTGGAAAGGAACTCCACGCCGGAACCTCAGCAACTGGGAGCGGGTCCGGAGTCAGGTCCCACACCGGCATCGGCGTGGGTTCGGGCATCGGCGCTGGTTCGGGCATCGGCACCGGCATCGGTGGGAAGAAAGCTGCTGAAACGTCTTCTACTCGAACGTCGTCCGGTTCGATGAACGCTGCCTCTGGAAACGGCGCCTCCACAGGTGGCGCTTGCTCTGAGGCGTTCCCCCAGAGGTCGGCCGCAAGGGCATTCGCAAGCTCATCATCATCGTGAAACGGCTGAGTTTCGCTCGCCGTAACGGGCATCCCCTCAGAAGGAGGTGTGAAGGTCGACCGTCGACGGCCCGAGGGGGCATGGCTTGGATCGACAGGGTTCTGGGGCAGAACCTGGTCATCCTCGTCGTTTGCCATGCTGAAATACTACGGTCCCGTACTGGCCTCGCGCGGTTGCCGAGCCGTGGCGACGACAGTCACCGACACCACAATCATGGCAAGTCCAACCCACCCGAGCGGGTCCAAACGCTCCCCGACCACGATGACGGCAAGCAGAGTTGCAACGAAGGGCTCGAGCAGCGTGATGGTTGTGGCGGTACTGCTGCGCAGGGTGCGCATCCCGATTCCGAAGAGCACATACGCCAGGAACATCGGTCCGAGCGCGAGATACGCGGAGATTCCGATGGTCAGTGGCGACTGCACCAAGGCACCGCCAGTTAGTGCCAAGACGGGCACGAGCGCTATCGCTCCCAAGCCGAACATTCCTCCCATCACCCCGCGGGGGGCGTTGCCCAAGCGGATAGCGCGGCTCGATGCATAGGTGTACAGGGCGTAGGCGAAGCCCGCGGCTAGCCCCAGTGCAACGCCCAGACCGACGGACTCATTCGACGATTCGCGGTTGGGATGACCTGCCAAAGCGAGCAGCACTACGCCCAGAATTGCTCCCGCCGTGCAAATCAACCAGAGCCGCGACAGCTTTCGCCGCTCGACAATCCACTCGAGTAGGGCCGCGAAAACTGGACCCGTTCCCAGCGAGACGACGTTGCCGATAGCGACACCCGCGAGGTCCATCGATGAGTAGAACGCGAGTGGATAGACGACCACCCCGAGGGCGCCGACCAGTAGCCAACGTCGGCTCGCGGCATCCCGAATCGTCAGCAAGGATGCCCGCGCTGAGACCGCGAATAGCAGTAGGCCGCCGACCGCCATTGTGCACGCGCCAATCGCAAGTGGGCTTACCGAATCCGGCATGAAGCTTGCGGCGGTGCCGGTTGTGCCCCAGAGCAGCGATGCCAGAACGAGTGCCCAAGCCCCCGAAGCGCGTGGGGCCGAGGAGCTGCTCACAGTACGAGGCTAGCCTCCTCGGGTGCGGCCGCAGCCTGTCGAGTATCTCGGCCGACTACGCGAAAAGGGCAACCAGAAGCGCCCCAAAGATCACAATGAACACACTGGGTGTGACGAACTTGACGATCCACAGCCACCGGGAGGATGCCGCGATCCGGGATGCCAGAGCCGAGGAGCCTTCGCGGCCCAGTTGGCTCCCGATAGCTTCGCCCTCGCTGGCTGAGGAATACTGAGCCACGGCTCCGAGAATGCCCGAGGCGAGGAGGATGCCTGCGGCGGCGATGCGGACTGCGGTCTCGGCCTCGCCGAGCCCGTTCAGCATCAGCCAGACAGTGAAGCCCAGTAGGGCGGTGGGGGCAAGCTGGGAGAGAACAAGGTCTCGGCGTGCTCTGGCCCAGTGGGAAACAAGTTCGCTCTCCGACATGCTGCCCCTAACCTTGGGTGGGCCCTACCGGGCTCGAACCGATGACATCCACGGTGTAAACGTGGCGCTCTACCAACTGAGCTAAAGGCCCGTCGATCCGTGACCGGAACAACGCGAAGGCAATGTTACACCGCGGCTACACTGCCCGCATGAGTGATCAGCCACATCCCACCGCGGAGCACCGCCTTCCCGCCCTCGTTGCCGCCGCGATCGCGTTGGCTCTCTTTGCTGCCGTTCCACCCGGTGTTGGGGTTCTCCCGGTGTGGCTAGTTCCGGCGGCCGGCGCACTGGCACTGCTGCCGAGCATCCTGATCAATCCGAAGCGGCTCAACAGAGAAACGACCTGGTCTCGTTGGATCGGTATCGGTTTTGCTCTCGGGCTCACCGCGCTGAACCAAGTGCACGTGGTGCTTCTGATCATTGAGTTGGTCAACGGCAGCGCGAATGGTCCGGCGGTGCTGCTCACCGCACTGCTGGTCTGGATCACGAACGTCATCGCTTTCTCGTTGGTCTACTGGGAGTTAGACCGCGGCGGACCCGTCGCCCGGCGGCTGGGTGAGTCCGGCCGCACTGCCCGCCAAGACTTCCGCTTCCCCCAGCAAGACAATCCCGAGGGGGTCGAGGGTTGGCGCGCCAGCTACCTCGATTACGCGTACGTCTCGACAACCAACATGATGGCGTTTAGCCCGACGGATGCCATGCCGTTGACCATTCGCGCGAAGGGCCTGATGGCCTACCAGGCCTTCACTGGGTTTGTTCTGCTCGCCCTGGTGATCTCTCGGGCCGTGAACATCCTGACCTAGAGGTTCGCGAGCGCCTTCTTGTAGGCGTCAATGGCGCGGGCCTCGCCTAACGCGGTGACGAAGGTCGACCGGATGACCCCGTCAGCATCGATCACGAACGTCGCTCGATTGGCGAATCCCTTGTCTTCGTTGAACACGCCGTACTGCCGGGCAACCGCACCGTGGGGCCAGAAGTCCGCGAGGAGGGTGAAGTCGTACTTCTCCTGCTTGGCCCACGCTCGCAGGCTCGCCTTCGAGTCCACGGAGATACCCAGCAGTTCGACCCCGTCACCGCTAAAGAGGCTGAGGTTGTCGCGAAGCTCGCACAGCTCGGTAGTACACGTTCCAGAGAAGGCAAGGGGAAAGAAGACGAGCGCCACGGCCTTCTTGCCCCTGAAGTCGCTCAGGCGGATTCGCTCGCCAAACTGGCTGGACAGCTCGAAGTCTGGAGCGGTGATGTCATTCATGAGTGCCACGCGCGAATTCTACCCACGCGTCCGACAGTGCCTTTCCCACAACTAGAATCGACAGGCGTAGTCGATCACGGCACGTTAGGCACCAACCGTCGCAACCCGGCGGTGGTGGCGTTCTCTCTTTACCAGGAAGAGGTCGACGGTGACGGTAAACGATCAGGATCCGTATTCGGTACACCACACCGACAGGGATCCAGATGAGACGGCCGAATGGCACGAGTCTCTCGACACCCTCGTAGCAACGCACGGCCACGGTCGGGGCCGCGAAATCATGTTGAGCCTCCTGAAGCGCTCAAAAGACCTCCATCTCGGTGTTCCGATGGTTCCGACCACGGACTACATCAACACCATCGCTCCCGAGAACGAGCCCGAGTTTCCCGGCAACGAAGAGCTTGAGCGCCGCTACCGCGCCTGGATCCGCTGGAACGCCGCGATTACCGTGCACCGGGCGCAGCGGCCAGGGATCGGTGTGGGCGGCCACATCTCTACCTACGCGTCATCCGCGGCGCTGTATGAGGTGGGACACAATCACTTCTTCCGCGGAGCCGACCACCCGGGCGGCGGCGACCAAATCTTCTACCAAGGGCACGCCTCCCCCGGCATGTACGCGCGCGCATTTCTTGAGGGTCGACTCACCGAGTCGCAGCTCGAAGGATTCCGGCAGGAGAAGTCGCACCCTTCGGGCGGGCTGTCGAGCTACCCCCATCCCCGGCTCATGCCCGAGTTCTGGCAGTTCCCGACCGTCTCGATGGGTCTCGGCCCGATCAACGCGATCTACCAGGCACAGTCCAACCGCTACCTGACCAACCGCGGGATCAAAGATGCCAGCGACCAGCAGGTTTGGGCCTACCTCGGCGACGGTGAGATGGACGAGGTCGAGAGCCGCGGCGCCCTGCAGTGGGCCGCGAACGAGGGACTCGACAACCTCAACTTCGTCATCAACTGCAACCTTCAGCGTCTCGACGGCCCGGTGCGGGGCAACGGCAAGATCGTTCAGGAGCTCGAGAGCTTCTTCCGCGGCGCGGGCTGGAATGTCATCAAGGTCATCTGGGGGCGCGAGTGGGACGAGTTGCTCGCCCGCGACCATGAGGGTGCGCTGCGTGATCTGATGAACCGCACGCCTGACGGTGATTACCAGACCTACAAGGCCGAGAACGGCGCGTACGTGCGAGAGAACTTCTTCGGCCGCGATCCGCGCACGCTTGAGATGGTGAAGGGCTACACCGACGACGAGCTGTGGGGCCTCAAGCGTGGTGGGCACGACTACCGCAAGGTCTATGCGGCATTCAAGGCGGCATCCGATCACAAGGGGCAGCCCACGGTGATTCTCGCGAAGACTGTCAAAGGCTACGGTCTTGGGGCATCGTTCGAGGGTCGTAACGCGACTCACCAGATGAAGAAGCTCACGCTCGACAACCTCAAGCTGTTCCGTGATGTGATGCAGATTCCGATCACTGACGCCGTGCTCGAAGCCGACCCCTACCAGCCGCCGTTCTACCACCCGGGCGAGAACGACGAGGCGATCCAGTATCTGCTCGAGCGGCGTCGCGACCTCGGCGGGTACGTGCCCGAGCGTCGCGTCAAGTACACGCAGGTAACCCTCCCCGATGCCTCGACCTACGAAGTCGTCAGCAAGGGCTCGGGCAAGCAGGAGATCGCCAGCACGATGGCCTTCGCCCGCCTGCTGAAAGACCTGCTGCGCGACAAAGGGCTCGGCAACCGAATTGTTCCGATAATCCCGGATGAGGCCCGCACGTTCGGGATGGACGCCTACTTCCCGACCGCCAAGATCTACAACCCCGCAGGGCAGCAATACACCTCGGTCGACCGCGAACAACTCTTGGCATACAAGGAAAGCCCGCAGGGCCAGATCATTCATGTCGGCATCAACGAGGCGGGCGCGTTCGCTGCCTTCACCGCAGCCGGCACCCAGTACGCAACAAACGGCGAACCGCTGATTCCGGTCTACGTGTTCTACTCGATGTTCGGATTCCAGCGCACTGGCGACGCGATGTGGGCTGCTGGCGACCAAATGGCTCGCGGCTTCATCATGGGCGCAACCGCGGGGCGCACGACGCTGACCGGTGAGGGCCTTCAGCACGCCGATGGCCATTCAATATTGCTCGCTTCGACCAATCCTGCTGTGGTCAGCTACGACGCCGCCTACGGCTACGAACTCGGGCACATCATGCACAGTGGCCTGGAGCGCATGTACGGTGGCACGCACCCCGACCCGAACGTCATGTACTACCTAACCCTGTACAACGAGCCAATCGTGCAGCCTGCCGAACCGGAGAACCTCGACGTTGACGGCGTGATCCGCGGAATATACCACCTCAAGTCACCGGAAATCCAAGGGCCCCGGGCCCAGTTGCTGGCATCCGGTGTCGCGGTCCCTTGGGCACTTGAGGCGCAGCACCTTCTCGCCCAGGACTGGGGGGTCGCCGCCGATGTGTGGTCGGTGACCTCGTGGACAGAGTTGCGCCGTGATGGGCTGGCTGCCGATGAGCACAACTTCCTCAACCCCCTAGCCGAGCCTCGAGTGCCGTATGTGACTCAGAAGCTCTCGGGGCATGACGGTCCGTTCGTGGCTGTGACCGACTTCATGCACGCGGTGCCCGATCAGATCCGTCAGTTCGTGCCGGGAGACTTCGCGACGCTGGGTGCTGATGACTTCGGCTTCTCAGACACACGGGCGGCCGCCCGGCGATATTTCAAGATCGATGGTCCTTCGCTCGTCGTGCGCACACTCCAGTCACTTGTTGCCCGCGGGGCACTCGACCGGGGTGTTCTCGTCGAGGCGATCGACAAGTACCGCCTCATGGATGTGACTGCGGGCACCACCGGATCGGCCGGCGGCGAGAGCTAGGCAGAGCATCCCAGTGCACAAGACCAAGGAGCAGACACTCGCGTGGCTGCGCACGGTCTCGGGCGAGCTTGCAACTGCAACCCTCAAGCGGCTCGACGAGACGCTGCCCTGGTACGGCGACATGCCCCCGGGGCGGCGATCGGCAGTCGGGCTCGTCGCCCAAGCCGGTATCACGAGCTTCATTTCATGGTTCGAAGACCCGAAGTCGATTCCCTGGATTGCCGCAGACGTGTTCGGCGCAGCACCGCGCGAGCTTTTGCGCTCGGTGTCGCTCACTCAGACCTTGCAGCTGATCCGCATCACCGTCGAGGTCGTCGAGGAGCGCGTCAAGAGCGGTGACGACGTCTTGCGCGAGGCGATTCTGTTGTACTCCCGCGAGATCGCCTTCGCCGCGGCTGACGTCTACGCGCGCGCCGCCGAAGCACGAGGTCTGTGGGATGCCCGGCTCGAGGCTCTCGTTGTGGACTCGATCCTCAGCGGTGAGTACGACAACGAATTGCCATCTCGAATCGCAGCGCTCGGCTGGAACGGCCACGGCGAGGTGTGCGTTCTCGTCGGAACGGCACCGAAGATGCTCGACGTCGATCAACTCCGCCGCACCGCGCGCCACCTCGATGCCGACGTACTCATCGGCGTGCAGGGCAGCCGTCTCGTGCTCGTCATTGGGCGGGCAAGCCCGCGGGTAGACGATCCAGAGGTCCAGCCGCCGCTGCCGTTCTTGGCGATCGCCGAGCAACTCGAGCCAGGATTCGGGGCCGGGCACCTCGTGCTCGGGCATGAGGTGCCGTCGCTCGTGGATGCATCCAAGAGCGCGAAGGCTGCTTTGGCGGGCTTCGCGGTCGCCCGCTCCTGGCGCAACGCCCCACGACCCACTCTCGCCGACGACCTTCTGCCCGAGCGAGCCTTCGCCGGCGATCCGCTGGCCCGAGCTACCCTGATCAACCGGATTTACCGGCCCCTCCAGGCCCACTCGACCGACCTGTTGTCGACCCTGTGGTGCTACCTCGACAATGGGCGGTCGCTCGAAGCGACGGCACGCGAGTTGTTTGTGCACCCCAACACCGTGCGTTACCGGCTCAAACGGGTTAGCGAGGTGATCGGCTGGGATGCGACGGGCGCTCGCGAAGCGCTGATCCTCCAATCGGCGCTCATCGTGGGGTCGATCGCGGATCCGGACGCGTCGAAACGCCGTTGA